>DATJIB010000325.1:0-9524 GCA_035493575.1 Rhodocyclaceae bacterium
ATCGGTGCCGGTAAATACGCCACCAGCGGCCATCACGGGAATATTCAGTTCTTCGGTTTTAAGGAAGTCGACCACTTCCTTGGTGATGGTGGCTAGATCGTAATCACGCCAATCCATGCCGAAACCGAGGTGACCACCGGCGAGCGGGCCTTCAACCACGACGTAATCAGGCAGGCGATTGGTGCGTGCACTCTTGCGCAGGAACAGCTGCAGCGCACGTACCGACGAAACAATGATGCCAAGCTTCACGTCGCGGAAACGTGGATGATCTTCAATCAGACCAAACGAACCCAAGTGCAGACCAGCCGCCAGGGTAATGCCATCAATGCCGCCATCCATGGCCGCGGCCAGACGCGCCCGCAGCGTTTCCTTGGGGCCGTTCATGGTCAGCTTTTCCATGCAGTTCATGAAGATCATGCCCGAGCCGCGCTTGGCGCTCATGGCTGCATCAACGTGATTACGCTGGGCTTCGACCAGATGACCGAGGTCGAACTGCACCACGGACTTGTCGGAATTGAGGACGTTGAATTTGTACTGTTTCTGCTTCGCGCTGACCATCTTGGTGTTGTAGCGGCGGTCAGAAACGGTCTGCACCATGGCATCGGAAATATGCCCGATCCCGCCAAGACGAGCGGCTTCCAGTGCCAGCATAGAGGTCGAAATATCCACACCCATACCGCCGATCATGATCGGCACTAGTTCCTGTTTGCCAAAACGCAGGCGGAAATCGTCAACTCGTTTCATGTAAATACTTGAAAGACCAGTAGTTTTAGATCAATGCTGAATGCGGGCAGTAGGCCCAAACTGCGGCTACCGCGTAACCCCCCTATTCTACGTCATGAGGCCTGGACTTGCCGAGATTCAAGCAGGGCAAGTAGCGCTTCCCTGACCTGGATCAAAACACTGTCCCAGTCTCCCCTTTGCGACTGCCTGAACAAACGCATGACACCGGGGTACCAGGGTGAATCCCCACCTTGCTGTTGCCAGCGCCAATCGGTATTGCGTTTGGGCAGCAGCACCCACACCGGCTTGGCAAGTGCACCCGCCAAATGGGCATAGGCGCTATCGACACTGATGATGAGATCAAGCTGATCGACAATTGCGGCGGCATCGCCAAAATCGGCAATCTCGGCGCCAAATTGAATCAGCGTCTGTTGTGCAGCCTGCACTTCAACACGCTCACGTTGCAGACTGATGAATTCGACGCCTGTCACTTGCCATAAAGGTAACCATGATTCCACCCCGGGCAATGATCGATGTGCGTCATTCTGGTGTAGGACATTGCCTTGCCAGAGCAAGCCGACCCGGAATGCCTTAGGCTCAACTAAACGTCCGGCCCAGCGCTGCCTGCTCTCGGCAGGCACAGACAGATAAGGCAAGCTCGCTGGAATGGCTTGCTGCAAATAGTGCGGCAATGACATCGAGGTGATCCAGTAGTCATGCTCTGGCAGCTCGCCCTCCAGATGATCAGCATCCAACACTGAATCTACGCCGACCAGCGTCTGCAGCACGGGGAACAACGCAGAGCGTGCCAATAGCGTGATGCGCTTTGCGCCCAAATTCCGCAGCAAGGGAATATAGCGGGCAAACTGGATTTCGTCGCCGTAGCCTTGTTCAGGCCGGATCAAGATCGCCTTGCCTTGCAGGGATTCCCCACGCCACAAGGGGCAGGAAAAAGGTGAACCAAACGGCTTGCCGTTTTTCTCGGCCAAGGCAAAACGGACCTCGTGCAAAGCCCAGCCTTCTGCATAGCGCTCAGTGGATAAGAGCAACTGCGCCAGGTAAGCCGGCGCACTCAGATAGTCGGGATCAAGTTGCATGGCGCGCCGGAAGTTCTGTTCGGCCAATGCCAGCTCACGCCGCTCCACCTGCAACACCCCCAGATTGCAATGCGCAATTGCCGAATCCGGGGTTAGCTCCACCGCCCGTTGCAGACACACCGCGGCCAGGTCCAGATGACTTTCGGCTTCGAGCAATGCACCCAGATTGGCAAACACTTGCGGATGGTTGGGCGCCGATGCAGCAGCGCGCTTCAGACAATCCAGCGCCTCGGCGCTCAAACCGCGCTCGGCCAAGAGCAAACCAAGATTGCTGAGCGCATCCGCATAATCAGGTTGCAGCATCAAGCCTTGGCGGTAATGATTTTCCGCTTCGCCGAATGCACCTTGCTGACTCAACAAAACGCCGAGATTGAAGTGATAACGCGCTTGCGGAGCACTGTGCACCAAAAATTCAAAAGCCGCTATCGCCTCGGCAAGCTCACCCTGCTCGGCCAGCAACAAGGCTAAATGTTCACGCGCTTCGTGATTGCTCGGGTCAGCCAGCAATGCCTTGCGCTGACAGGCAACTGCAGCCGTTGTATCGTTACTCTTGACGCACAGCAAGCCGAGATTGAACCAGGCCTGGGTAAGTAAATCAGCTGGCGGCGCCAGACTCAGCAGCTTGCCCCAGGCCAGGGCGGCATCACTTAAGGCGCCGACCTTGGCGGCGCTGACACCCGCCACCAACAAGGCCTCTGCTTCCGCCCGACTCAAGGCTGCACCTGTGCGCGCAAAACCAGCGCGTCGCCACGAATCAACACTTCCAGATGGCGAAGAAAGTTCTGCCCCAACAATGCCTCAGCGCCCATATTCGGCACACTACCTACACGCAGGCCTTCAACCCGCAAGCCACCGACATCGACTGTCACATTGTCAAAAATCTCACCCTGCACAACACCACCGGCAGTGGCAAACTCGGCGGCATGGCCATGACTCAAGCCCATGCGCAGGGCTTGTTCTCGACTCACGCTGACACTGCTGGCACCGGTGTCCACCAGAAAATTTACGGGCATGGCATTGATGGTTCCGCTCACATAAAAATGCCCATCTGGCGAACGCGGAATACTGATTTCGCCGCCATGGGTCAAACTGGCAGCGGGCCTGGCGCGTGATTCGAAATAGAGATAGCAGAGCCCCATCAGGGCAATCCAGATCAAACCCGCTGCGTAATGCTGAACTTGTAGCTTGGGCATCAGTGCGAAATCTCAGCTCTGGCGGCGACCCGCATTGTAGGCAGCCAGCCATTGACCAAAAGCCGCTTCCGGCAGAGGTTTGGAATAGCGATAGCCCTGTCCTTCATCACAGCCTTCACCACGCAAGAACTCTGCTTGCTCATCAGTCTCCACCCCCTCCGCCACCACGGTAAAGCCGAGAGTATGGCCCATTGCGATAATGGCCTGGGTGATCGCCATATCGTAATGATCATCAGGAATATCCTGCACAAACGCTTGATCAATCTTGAGTGTATCGATAGGCAAGCGCTTGAGATAAGCCAAGGAGGAGTAGCCGGTACCGAAGTCATCAATCGCCGTTGTGATGCCCATTTCCTTGACTGCTTCCAGCACCTCGATCGCGCGCTCCATGTTTTCCATCAGCAGCGTTTCGGTAACCTCTATCGTGAATAAATTGGCCGGCAAGGCATAGCGTTTTAACGCCGCTGTCAGCGTCGCTACAAAGTCACTGCGTGTAATTTGTGCGCCAGCTACATTGATACTGATACGACCGAATGCCAAACCCGCCTGCTGCCAGCCCAACACGGCCAGACATACATGATCAATCACGGTTTCACCGACTTGGACAATCAGCCCTGTCCGTTCGGCCAGCGGAATAAAGTCGGCCGGAGAGATCAGGCCCTTCTGCGGGTCGCGCCAGCGCACCAAGGCCTCGGCACCCATACAGTGGCCATCGCTGAGACTGATTTGCGGTTGATACCAGACCTCCAGCTCGTCTTGTTTGATAGCGCGACGCAGTGCCTGTTCCAGATAGAGGCGGCCTTGCGCCTCCTGCGTCATGGTGGCCTGGTAAAAACGATAGGTATTGCGTCCCGCTTCCTTGGCGCCGTACATGGCGGTATCGGCATTGCGAATCAGATCATCGCGGTTGTCGCCATCAGCGGGATACACCGCGATACCAATACTGCTGGTAACGAGGGCGCCGACTCCGTCGATATTGAATGGCACGCCAATCGCTTCGAGAATCTTGCGCACAACTTCGATGGCATCATTGCCATCGGCAAGCCCGGCCAGCACAATCGCAAACTCATCGCCACCAAGCCGCGCAACCGTATCTTCAATCCGCACGTTCGCTTTGAGACGTGCAGCGACAAGCTCCAGCAAACGATCACCAACCGGGTGACCCAGGCTGTCATTAACCGTTTTGAAACCATCCAGATCCAGCAGCAGCACGGCAATCTGGTGGCGATGACGTTGGGCGCGCTCAATCGCCCGCGTGAGGCGATCCATAAACAGCAGACGGTTGGGCAGATCGGTCAGCGCATCGTAGTGGGCCAGATGTTCGAGTTCGGCTTGAGTACGCTTGAGTGCAGAAATATCCCGCCACACGCAATACAAAACTGAACGACCCTGCAGCGAAATGGCCGACAAGGTGATTTCGGCAGGGAAAGTGCGCCCGGATACATGCCGTAGCAACCACTCGAAGCGATGCGTTCCTTGCGCCAAGGCCAGCTGCATCATGCGTTCCATTTTGCTCGCCGAGGCTTCACCATCAGCTTGCTCGAGTGGCGCCATCTCTACTGCAGTTCGCCCGAGCAAGGCTTCATGTTGCGCGTAACCAAGTGCCGCCGCCGCCACGCTGTTGCAGCTGACAAAACGATTGTTTTCGATAATCCAGACGGGGTCAGGCGACGATTCAAACAGTTGGCGAAAGCGCTGCTCGCTTTCCGTCAACGCTGTTTGGGCTTGGCGCCGCTCCTCGACTTCACGCATGAGGCCAATATTGCGTTCGCGCATCAATTCACGACGGCGCACTAACAAGCCAACCAAACCGGCGATCAAAATGGAGTTGAAGCAACCAAACCAGAAATAGGGTGACATGAATGCCGACTGGTTAGGCCAGCCACGACGTGGAATGCCTGCGAGTTGCCATTCGCCGCCAGGCACGTCCACATCCATGGTCACCGGATCATTGTCAAAGGTTACTGCCGCGCCGTAAATCACATCACCCTTTGCGCCTTCGGCATCCTTGCCGCGTAAAGACAGCTCCAGATTCTCGGACGCGGTCAAACCACCGCCCTCTAACAGCGTGCTCAATCGCACCACTGTCGGCAGTGTTCCCCAATAGCGACCATTGCCGTCGGCATCGACTTCATTGCGCAGAAAAATCGGCGTGCGAATGATCAGGGCTCGACCACCCTGCACCAAATCCACCGGGCCGGCCAGCAAAGGTTTGCGCAGCTGGCGCGAGCGTTCAACCGTCTCCCATTGCTCGGGTTTGCTCGAATAATGAAAACCAATCGACGCCTCGTTGCCCTTGAGCGGGTACACCATGCGCACCACATTGTCGGGTGCCAAGGCAATATGACGGATGGTTGGATGCTCGATAAGGATTTGCGCCGCCAGCGCATCGAAAACCTCACGGCGGATCCCGCCCTGGTAGGCGATCAGGAAAACCAGACCTTCGGTAGCACTGAAGGACGCCTTGAATACGCCCTCCAGCCGCGCCCGGATCGTGGCCAATTCAGAGACCACTTTGGCGCGCGCTTCACTGCGTTGCCGTTGTACGTCGAGGCTGCCCAACTGCCAACTGATCAGGCCACCGATGAGCAGTGCAACCAAAACTGATCTGTTAACTCGCTGAATGGTTTTTTGCATTGGTACCGAGGTCGTGTTGAGCCGAGCTTGGGACTCATTCTACCCGCATGCCTGCCGGATCCCGAAGCGCCTCAAAACAAAACAGGCCACCCCGTTTCCGAAGTGGCCTGTTACATAAAAGCCTATTTGCTTAACCCTGCCGGCGTACCCACTTGGCCAGGCACAGCGACAACAAAGCGCAAAGCATCAGTAGCAAGCTGCCCGGTTCAGCTACGGTTTGCGTAGGCAATGTGCCCTGGAAATTCTGCTGATGAATTTCACCATGCTGGGTCAGCGAATCGACCACCACCGTGCCCTCGATATTTTGATTGTTGGTGAGCGCTGCGTCAGTCGCCAACACCACGCCGCCAAACTGACTGTTGATGACCAGGCTGGTGGCATTGTAGAAATTCCAGATCGCCTTGGTACCCAGCAATGCGGCACTGCCGCCCAGAAAATTGGCGCCTATGTTGTAGCTGGTATTGTCGGTATTGAACAGAATCGTGGTGGCAGTGCCCAGATTGAACTGGAACTCGCCCAGGCCGAACAGCAAGGTGTCGATCTGAGTGAGATCAAACACCGCAAAACCATTCGCATCAGCCACGGCATTGAAAGTGGCTTTGTTGCCATTGATGCTGACCGTGCTACCGGTACTCGCATAGTGGCTGAGTTGATCCGACAAGGCATTCATTACCTGCGGGAAGTTGGTCGAAGTCGCGGCCGTTGCCATGCTTTGCAAAGCTGGCGAAGCGCTCAGATTGGTGACTTTGCCACCGTTGAAGTTAACACCGGACGTTGCCCCTGCTACATAAGAGGTTCCGCCATTGAAATTGACGTTGGCAGCAGCGCCGCCGACAACCGACGAGCCGCCGTTGATATTGGCGTTGGACAAACTGCCGCCAGTGACGATGCCCTTGCCATTTACATTCACGCCAGAAGCGGCGCCACCAACAGTCAAACCGGCATAGGCCGAATTCGGCGTGGTATTGGCGTGCTGAACGTAATCGCCACCGCTCAAAGAGCCACCCACATAGGTACGACCATCGACGTGCGAGTTGGAAGTGGCGTTGTGATAAACGACTAGATTGAATTGCTGCAGCACTTCGAGCGAAGTCAGCGGCGTGGCCATGGCAGGCACAGCCAGGACTGAAAATGCGGAAATCAACAGCGGGCGAAATAAGGATTTAGCTAGCATCACACAACACCTAATGGAACGTATAGGCTTGATATAGCTAGTTTCGTGCCCGAAACTTGATTTTCATTAATTTCAAATACATAGCCCAATAGGGATTCGGGTCCTGTAAATAAAATCGACAAAAATGAAACTCAAATCGACACTTTGGGCGGCACCATTGCGGTGCTGATGCAGAAAAGAAAAAGGGCCAGTCTTTCGACTGGCCCTTATCTCGTTTGTGGTGCGCCCGGAGCGATTCGAACGCCCGACCCCTTGGTTCGTAGCCAAGTACTCTATCCAGCTGAGCTACGGGCGCACATTAAACTTTTTGCTTCAACTACAACTGCAAATTTGGTTGCGGGGACAGGATTTGAACCTGTGACCTTCGGGTTATGAGCCCGACGAGCTGCCAGACTGCTCCACCCCGCGTCAGAGAGGCGAAACTATAGCAATACTCGGGCACTACGTCAAGCTACAGATCGATTTATTTTGATAATTAGGCGAACACATCGACGCTTTGGCCGAGATGTGCAGGGTTAACTGCAGCGCCAGTGGCGGCAGCGATCAGGGGCAAAACAGCTGCACCTTGTTGATCCATTGCCTTTTTTAGAACAGCCAGCTGCACAGAGTCTTGCGCCTTGGCAGCAGCCATATCGGAACTTAAAGCAGCAATCGAACTTACATCCATGGTCGGCACTCCTGTAAAAACCATTCATTCATTCTAGCCGATTCGAGCCGAACTAACCTAGAATGCCTCGCATTCTGGAGTTCTGAAATACCTCATGGCCACAAACAAATACGACGAATCATCTTTCCGGGTCCTTAAAGGCCTGGAGCCGGTACGCGAACGGCCGGGCATGTACACCCGCACCGACTCGCCCACCCACATCATTCAGGAAGTCATCGACAACGCCGCTGACGAGGCCCTGGCTGGGTTTGCTTCGGCCATTCATGTCACCCTGCATCAGGATGGCTCAGTGGCGGTTGCAGATAACGGCCGCGGGATTCCCGTTGGACTGCACCCGGAAGAAAAAATTCCCGTTGTCGTTCTCGCCTACACGCGCCTGCATGCCGGTGGCAAGTTCGACAAAAAAGGCGGCAACTCTGCTTACGCATTCTCTGGTGGTTTGCACGGGGTAGGCGTAGCAGTGACCAATGCCCTGTCCACCAAAGTGGAAGTGGAAGTGCGCCGCGAAGGTAAGGTCTATGCCATCGAGTTTTCCAAGGGTGGCGAGGTCATCGGCGAACTGCAAACGCTGGGCGACTGCGGCAAGCAGACTGGTACCCGCGTCCGCGCTTGGCCGGATGGCAAATATTTTGATTCGCCCAAGATTCCCCTGAGTGAACTTGAGCGCCTGCTGCGCTCCAAGGCAGTGCTACTGCCGGGCGTGCAGGTGTCGCTGGATATCGAACAGGCCGATGGCCAGATGCTGACCAAGCGCTGGACCTATCCGGAAGGACTGGCCGGTTATCTGCGTGAGCAAGCCGGTGACCACGAATCCATCGCCCCACTGTTCGCAGCTGAAAAACATGCGGATGCCAATGACGCAACCTTTGCCAATGGCGAAGGTGCATCTTGGGCTTTCGGCTGGTTCCTGGATGCCGTGCCATCGGAAAGTTACGTCAATCTGATTCCTACCGTGAATGGCGGTACCCACGAGTCTGGTTTGCGGGCCGGTGTATTCGAGGCGGTCAAGGCCTTCGTCGAACACCACGCTTTGCTGCCGCGCGGCGTCAAGCTGCAACAGGAAGACGTCTGCGGGCGCATGGCTTTTGTCTTGTCGGCACGCATCCTCGACCCGCAGTTCCAGGGTCAGGTTAAAGAAAAACTCAACTCACGCGAGGCGGTCAAGCTGGTGTCCAGCATGGTCAAGGACCCGTTTGAGATTTGGCTGAACAACCACGTTGAATCCGGCAAGCTGATTGCCGAACTCTCGATCAAGCAAGCGTTGGCGCGTCAGAAAAGCGCGCAAAAAGTCGAGAAGAAAAAGCAATCCGGCGTGGCGGTATTACCCGGCAAGCTGTCGGATTGCGAATCGACCGATATCGCCGAGAACGAGCTCTTCCTGGTCGAAGGTGACTCCGCTGGCGGCAGCGCCAAAATGGCGCGTAATAAAGAAACGCAAGCCATCCTGCCTTTGCGCGGCAAGGTCCTTAACTCATGGGAAGTCGAAGCAGGCCGCCTGTTTGCCAACAATGAAATCCATGACATCGCCGTGGCATTAGGCATTGATCCGCATGGCCCCAAGGACCCGGTGGATCTCAGCAATCTGCGCTATGGCAAGGTCGTCATCATGTCCGATGCTGACGTCGACGGTGCGCATATTCAGACCTTGCTGCTGACGCTGTTCTATCGGCACTTCCCGGCGCTGATTGCCAACGGCCATGTGTATATGGCGCAACCACCGCTGTATCGCGTTGATGTACCGGCACAAGGCAAGAAGAAGCCTGCCCGGCGCCAGTACGCACTCGATGATGGCGAACTGCAAGCAATCAAGGATAGAGCCGTGCAGGATGGCATCAAGCTTGAGGCACTGGAAGTCGGCCGCTTCAAAGGTCTGGGTGAAATGAATCCAGAACAATTGCGCGAAACCGCGATGGACCCGGCCACCCGCCGCGTACTGCCAATTATTGAGCGCAATGGTGGACGTGAAAACACTGCTGAACTATTCAACCTCCTCATGGGCAAAGGCGAGGCCTCAGGCCGCCGTGCCTGGATGG
>DATJIB010000326.1:0-7238 GCA_035493575.1 Rhodocyclaceae bacterium
CTCCACTGCAGCCGCTGCAGAGGCAGTTGATTGTGCCTGGCTGTCGGTACTGGTTGAGGCCTGGCTCGCAGCGGTAGTTAATACAGCTGAAGAAGAGATCAGGCTATTTGCGTCGGAGACAATGCTGGAAATTGTCTGAGCCAATTCATTGCGCATTTTCTCAAGCGACTGAATCAAGCGCCCCACCTCATCGTCAGCAGACTTTGCGTCATGTCGGGTCAGATCGCCCGAGGCAATCTGTGCGGCAACTCGATTGGCCTCTTCAATCCTATGCGTCAAACTGCGCAGCGTAAAAAACCCCTGTATCGCCAGTCCAATCAGGGTAAGCACGGACAAACCAATCGCAATCCACATGGCCGACTGACGCGTATTGCTGCCATCCTGTGCAGCCTTCTTGCCTAGGTCTTCGTTGTACTTCAGATGCGCAGCAATCGCGGCATTGGCTTTTTCAGCCAGCGGCGCATTACTGAGCAAAAGTTCACGGGCCTCTTCCTTCTTGCTTTGGCGGGAAAGATCCAGCACTTGACCGATTATCTTTTCATAGGCGCCAATCGCTGCTTTTGCCCCCTCCAGCAACTCCTTGTCTTTGGCATCTGCAAGCAAGGCTTCATAGTCGGAGAGGGTTTTATCCAGTGCGAATTGCGTGTCGCGCAATGTCCCTTCGGCTTTCCTGGTCGCTTCTGCGTCAGTGGTCAATGTATGGCGATACACGCTGACGCGAAGCTGCCCCATGTAGAAAACACTTTTATCCAGGAGCAGGATGCTGGGTATCACGTTTTCATTGCCGAAATTGGCTGCCTCGTAAACTCGGCGGGTCTCGTACTGATTGACACCGACAAGAAAAATCTGGCAAACAATGGAGGAAACAACCAGAAGAATTACCCGCTGAGCAATGGTCATGCTGTTCTCCTGCCAAGACTGGATAGGGAATCAAGCAGCTGATTTTGAAGGGTGAATGTAAGACTTACAGACGGCAAGCTCAAAGGACTGTCTAGGCTTGCTGCCTTATTGCTGGATAGGATAGTTTTTGCGGAAAAGCAAACTAGATATGCATTCTGACTGAAAAATCAGAATGGGCTACTTAGCCTTCCAAGGCAGGTATGGAGAACGTTTCAGCCACCGCCAGGCGGTTGCGCCCCGAAGCCTTGGCCTGGTACATGGCCTTATCGGCAGAAGCCAATAGGCCATCCAGCGTTGTCTCGGCAGTCACAATATCTACGCTGGCCAAACCAATACTGGCCGTTACGGATTTGCCGCCATCAGCAGGTATCTCGGCAATCGCCTGGCGCATGCGTTCTGCCAGGCGGGTTGCGCCGATAGCGTCGGTTTCTGGCGCCAGCACAACAAACTCTTCACCGCCATAACGGGCAAACAGGTCCTCACGCCGCAAACATTTGTCGGCCACGGCTTTGACATGGCAGAGCACTTTATCTCCGGCCAGGTGGCCATAGGTGTCATTCACGTCCTTGAAGTGATCAAGATCTAAGATCATCAAGGATGCGCCACGCTGATTGCGTTGGCAGCGGCGTAGCTCACGTTCGGCCAGCTCAATAAAAGTACGGCGGTTATAGGCTTCGGTCAGGGAGTCCAGCATCGCCAAACGCTCGGTCGTTTCTCGCTGTCGGCCTTCAATCAGCAGAATGAAACCAAACATGAAGCTGAAGCGGAAAACAAAAAACAGCATGAAGGTCACCGTCTGCAATGGCGTCGAGCTCATCAGGCACTGCACGTCCTCGGTTTGAATCAGGCTGATGACACGCAACACCAAAACGCCAGCACCAATCAGGCCACTCCCGCCCATGATGGCACGCAGCACGGTACGCTGATCACGGCGACTCAAAATCAGAATACTGCCCATCAAGACCTGTAAAGCAGAAATCGCGTTGCCGCCAATTTGCCGCACAAGGAAAGATTCGGGCGCTAAAAGAAACAAGCTGAACGATAGCGTGAGCGGCCAGAACGGCCAGTAATAGCGCTGTGAAATGCCGAAATGCAAAGCCATGGCACTTACCATCATGCTGAAACTCAAGCTGACGGCCGTAAAACCTAGCAAGGTATACGCGCCACCACAATCGGCCATCAGCGTCCATCCGCCTGCCTGAATCACCATGCTGGCGATCCACAGATTGATAGATGGTTCTTTGCGACCATGAAATGCCGCCCACATCAGGCCCGCAACCAGAAGATTGCCAGCAATGAAAACTACAGTGAGCGTTTGAATGTCCAGCAGCAACATGTACTTTAGAGGGAAAGTAAGCCTATTACCCCGGACATTACCACTTACCAGAGCTTTTAAAAGCAAAGAAACGGCCTAGATAGCCCCCACCCAAAGCAAAACAGCCTTGCATTTTTCTTGCAACACCATCAGAGAATCCGCCTCCATGCGCTGGGTCACCTCGCGGGTGGCAGCGCTGACTTTTTCTTCTATGGTGACTCGCTCCTTGACCGCTTCAGTACGAATAAAAGCATCGCCAGTACGCAGTATGGCCTCGTGCTTGATTTTCCACTTCAGAAAAGCAGGTTTGAATTTATCGCCAAAATCGGGGATGCGGGCGCTGCAGACCTTAGCCTTGCTTTGCTGCTCGAGGGCTTCCATGAAAAGCGCGCGATCTTCTTCGGCAGTAGTGACCTGGGCGCTTGCGGTGGCAGCAAACAGGCCAAGAATAGAGATGCACAACAGTCGCAAACAAGGCTTCATGCGCAAGCAGTAGGAAGTAGATAAGTACTAGCCTACTGTGTAGCGTGGCGTTTGGTCAAAAGGGATTTTGACCTGCCCATGGCGTCTGTCGGATTTAGAGATTCGCCATCATCTGGCGTAGATCAGCGGCACGTGACTTTTCGGCAGCAGTGTAACCAGGATTGTCGAGAATGAATGCCGCAGCTTCGCGCAGCGCTTCCAACAACTTTGCCTCATTCCGTTCCGGGCTGATGGCTGCCTCAATCGCCAACTCGTTCTTGCGGATCACTTTGAAATAGCCTGTACTCATGCTCCACTTCCCATACCCTGAACCCAAGGCGCGGTGGATTGCAAAACGCACTCCATCACTGCACTATGCGCCCTCTGGTAATAGAGTCAAGCAGTGCCATCTGACGCAAGCGCGGCCGCTTATGCGAGACTAATGCATCGCCACGGCCCGCCCAATTCCATTTGAATACGGCCGGCCCATAAAACCCAAATTCTTCAACGATCTACGCCTTTTCGGAGAAACCGAATGTCATTCAGCAGTGATGCCTGGGCAAAAAATGCAGCCCGATATGAAACCATACGTAGCATGCCGTTTAATCAGGAGTTGGCGAATGGCACGCTGAGTTGTGAACGCTTCCAGCATTACATGATTCAGGATGCGCATTACCTGATTGCCTTTGGTCGCGCTCTGGCCGTAGCTGCCGCCAAGTCATCGGATGCCGATGGTCTGGTCCAGTTTTCGCACGCCGCTGAAGTTGCGGTGATTGTCGAACGCAGTCTGCATACCGACTTCATGCAGCAATTTGGTGTCAGCCCGGAAACCTTTGCCGCCACCCCGCTATCACCTGCTTGTGATCACTACACCAGCTACCTGCTATCGACAGCCTGGAGCGCGTCCTATCCGGTCGCGCTGGCGGCGCTACTCCCCTGCTTCTGGATTTACGCCGAGATTGGCCGCGACATTCATGGCCGCGCGGTGCACCCTAACCCTTATAACGCGTGGATCGAAACGTATGCTGGCGAGGATTTCCATGCAGCAGTTCGCGGTGTGATTAAAACCGTCGACCGCGTTGCCACGGACGCCAATGCCGCAACCTTGAAGGAAATGCATAAGGCCTTCACACGTGCTACCCAGCTTGAATGGATTTTCTGGAATTCGGCTTATCAACTGGAACAGTGGCCGCTGTAATTTAGCCAAAGGAATAGATCAAGCATGCTTGCTGCACCATTGCGGTCAGTATGGCCGTAATACAAAACCTGCCCGATACCTGCTCAATCTGTTGTTAATTCACCCGTCTCGTACAAAGTCCTCACTCTATGTGCCCTGTCGCACAGATCGCGCAGCATTAGAGGGCCACACTCGGGAAAGGTCTCTGAGTCTTTTTAGTTCAGCGTGATCTTCACCCAAGTTAAAGGACTCACCATGAACACTCGCTATTCCCGCTTTGCCCTGACTCTTGCATTGACCGGCGCACTGTCGGCTTCATTGCTAGCTTGTAACAAGCCCGCTGAAATCATCATCCCGGTTGTAGCCGATGGCACGCTGACCACCAATGTCAAAAGCGCATTGGCAGCAGAGCCAGAACTAAAAGGCATTGATATATCGGTCGCCGCTCATGATGGCGTCGTCGAAATCGGCGGCATCTTCGACAGTTACCCGAAGATTGATCGTGCCCTGACCATCGCTCGTGCAGTCACTGGCGTAAAGAGCATCGACGACAAGACCGCGAAGAAGGATGCTCCGGCTGCACCGGCAGCTGCAGCTCCAGCAGCAGTTGAAGCCGCGCCAGCCGCAAAGTAATACCGCAATAAGCAAGCATGAGCGCAGTTGCCACTCTTTGGTCACTGCGCTCTTGTTGCATCTGCAGCTCGCACACGCAATCCTGGATTGCGATGAGTATTGAGCAGCGCAGCATCCATGCTCTATGATGTGCAAAATCTCATCAATAGAAGCCCGATCATGAGCACTCCCTTGATTCAGCAACGCATCGAAGCACGTAGCAGCATTCTTGGCGAAGGCCTACTGATACGGCGCGCGCTACCCAATCGAGAGCGCCGCATGATAGGCGCCTGGTGCTTTCTTGATCACGCCGGTCCGATGGATGTCAGCCAGGGCACAGGCATGCGGGTCGGCCCGCACCCGCATATTGGCTTGCAGACCTTCACCTGGATGATAGCGGGCGAAGTATTGCATCGAGATAGCCTGGGCTATGAACAAGTCATCCGCCCTGGCCAGGTCAACCTGATGACCGCTGGACACGGCATTTCCCATTCGGAAGAGTCGCCCATAGAACGTTCACCGAGCATGCACTTGGCCCAGCTTTGGATCGCCCTTCCAGACAGCCACCGCCATATACCACCAGCATTTGAGCATTACCCGGTATTGCCGCAATTCGCGGTGGGCGACTTTACGGCCACCCTGCTGGTTGGCGAAGCGCTTGGCCAAACATCGCCGGTCAAAGTATTCACCCCGCTTCTGGGTATGGACCTGACGGCGACTGAGGCCAGTACTGGAGACATGCCACTACGCCCGGATTTTGAATATGGGGTGATGGTTCTGGAAGGTGAGGCGGAGTTGAAGAGCAGCGGCACCAGCGAAAGTATTGGCGCTGGCACCCTGCTTTACCTGGGCTGTGGCCATACCCAATTGCACTTGCAATGCAAAGCTGGCGCCCGTGTTCTTTTGATTGGCGGCGAACCCTTCGCCGAAAACGTATTGCTGTGGTGGAATTTCGTCGCGCGCACCCGCGCCGAAATCGCCGCCGCCACCGAAACTTGGAATCAGCACACTGCCTTTGGCACCGTCCAGGGCTATATCGGCGATGCTTTAGTGGCGCCGCCCGTGCCAACGGACATTCGCAGTTCGCGTTGAACACGCATTTCCGTTACGGAAGTGCGTTTAAGGTTGCCCCATTCGGCCATACGTTCAGGACCGGCTGGCGCAGCCGAACTCCGTCACTCAACCCGCCGCCCGTTTCGGCCCAGCCAGCAGCGTATCCAATTCATCGGCGGGAACAGGACGACCAAACAAATAGCCCTGCCCATAGTCACAACCTGCTTCAAGCAACATCTGGAATTGCAACTCGGTCTCAACACCTTCGGCGATGACTTTCATGCCCAGCTCATGCGCCATCACCACGATGGCCTTGCACAGCGCCAGATCCTTGCTTTCCTGACTGAGGTTACGCACAAAGGACTGGTCTATCTTGACGAAATCAATGTCGTACTTTTGCAAGTAAGACAAGGATGAATAGCCGGTCCCAAAGTCATCCAGCGAAGCGCCTATCCCATGGGCGCGAAGCTCACGCAAATGGCGAATGACCTCGGGGCGGGGATCAAGAAGCAGGCCTTCAGTGATTTCCACCAGCAAGGCCTGCCCCGGCAAACCCAACTCCAGTAAATGCTCGGCCCAGGACTGGCGTATGAGATGGCCTTGATGGAACTGCACTGGCGATTTATTTACGCTGATCTGGAATTCGGGGTGATAGCGCTGCCGCCACAACTTGACTTGCTGGGCCGCCTGGCGGAACACCCAGTCACCAATCTCCACAATCAGGCCAGTGCTCTCGGCTATCGGAATAAAGTCTGCCGGGCTGATCAAGCCACGCACTGGGTGGGCCCAGCGTACCAGTGCCTCGGCTTTATGAATCGCCCCGGTCGCCAATTCGATAATCGGCTGATAGGCAACATAGAATTGCTTTTCGGCCAGGGCCACTCGCAAATCGTTGGCCATGCTCATGCGGGCTTGCGCGCTCTCCTGCAGCAGCGGCGTAAAGTAACTAAAGCAACTGCGCCCGGAGCGCTTCGACTCATACAGCGCCTGATCAGCATTTCTAAATAAACCGTCGACATCATCGGCATCGTTCGGATACAGAGTAATGCCTATGCTTGCAGAGACAAAAGCCTGGTTTTCGCCAAGGGTAAAACGTTCGCTCAAAACCTCGATCAAGCGGTTGGCCACTGCTTCGATGCGTTCAACCGTAGTCGGGCGAGCCAGGACTATCGTAAACTCATCGCCACCTTGGCGTGAGGCCCAGTCATCATCCTGCACACAACGACGAATCCGCTGCGCAGCCTCTATAAGAAGTTCATCACCCTTGATATGCCCGAGCGTGTCATTGACCTCCTTGAAGTGATCCAGATCAACGAACAGGACAGCAAACATGCCGCCTTCGCGGCGACAGCGCCCGACTTCCTGGATCAGGAACTCGCGCACCGAAGCGCGATTGGATAAGCCGGTCAGCGAATCGAAATTGGCCTGATGCCAGATCAGTTTTTCGACTTCTTTTCGCTCGGTAATATCGGTGTGCGTCCCAATCATGCGCAAGGCTTTGCCGTTCTCATCGCGACTCACCACCATGCCGCGATCCAGCACCCATTTCCACGTTCCATCCTTGCATAGCATGCGATGCTCGTTCACATAGCTTTTAAGAACGTCCGCAAGAGCGAGCTGGACTTCCTCTACGACGCTTTCAAAATCATCCGGATGCATTAACTTCATTGCTTCCTCGGTGCTGGAGCCAATATCGGCTTCGTCGTAGCCCAGCATTTG
>DATJIB010000327.1:0-7021 GCA_035493575.1 Rhodocyclaceae bacterium
GCCCAGGCGGCTTCGGGATACAGCAGCAGACAACGGTGCGGATGGGCAGTCAGAATCAGGCGCCCTTCGGCGGCCGCCAGCAAGGCGTCACGATGCCGCGCCGGAATCGCCATGCGACCCTTGGCATCAAGACTGAGTGACGTTGCCCCCTGGAACATATCCCCTTGCCCACCCTTTGAAAATCACGGGAACCCGTTTGGCTGCACCATTTGCGCCAAACGGATCGGTAGAAACCACCGCTCACCTCACCTCAGGCAAGCGCCAATTTCCCACCAATCCCCACGTTTTCCCACTTTAGTGCATGTTTTTGCTAGGGTCAAGTGCAAAAGGGTATTTTCTTCAAACATGACAATGACTTACGAAGATATTCGAAGCCATTTTCAAGAAAAATTTATCCTTGAAAATCAATGCTAGAGAAAGGGTTTTGAAAGTGCTTTATCAGCACTTGGGCGGCCAGCCGCTTGAACGGAGCGCCTTACAAGAAGAAATAAAGGGGAAGTTGGGCGGTAAGCGAGGCTTGCTGCTCAAGCTGTCACTCCAAATCCCCGACAGCAAAACGGCCACTCAAAGGCGGCCGTTCATTTTGCGTCGCACTCTAGGCGACGTCGGTACTTTCTACTGCAGGTAGGCTTAAACTGCTTTACGCAGGTAAAAACGGCCCACTGCCAGAATCGCGATCGCGGCAATAAAAGTCATGTCTATCTCCAAGTAACCCAGCCCATAAGTAAGGCTGCATAGACGTATTTATACCCCTCACTACCTCCTTAAGCAATGCAGTAGTTTTTATTAGCTCATCGACCCCATAAATAACACTTCAAACACCAACTTATGCAATTCAAGCTATTGTAATTAAATAAAAAATATTCCATTCAAATCACTCTCCACTTTGAAAGGGAGTTTTGTTAGCCCATTTTAGGAATAGGAAAGTTTGAGCTCGCCAAGGCTTCGAGTCACCCCTTTCCTTGGGAAAGGGGCCGGGGGATAGGTATCTCCCTCTTCGCCCAGGCGAACGCCATCCTTCCGAAGGAAGGATGGAAGTTCGCCGATAAGCCGGGTTCTGTCGTGGGCAATCATTCCTCTAGGCCTGTCGTTGCCAACAGGCTCAAGCAGCCTACCCGGAAGCGACGCGAGCAACGTCATTACTTCCCTATTTGGCCTTGCCCCGGATGAGGTTTGCCATGCCGTCCGTATCACTACGTCCGCGGTGGGCTCTTACCCCACCATTTCACCCTTACCCACACTGCGCAAGCGCAATGTCCCAACCTTGCGGTTGGCACCTCCTCTATTTAAAGAAGACTTTGTCGCCTTACGGCGTCAAAGTCAGGCAGGCGGTATCTTTCTGTTGCACTGTCTGTCGCCTTGGGCCGCCTTGCGGCGGCTTGCTGCGCCCGGCCGTTAGCCGGCATCCTGCTCTATGGGGCCCGGACTTTCCTCCCCATGCGTAAAGCATGCGGCGATTGCCTAGCGAACTTCCGGGGCGGATTGTACGGCTATTGGGCCGGAGAGTCGCCTTGTTTCTTCAGTTCCGGGGATTGCACAAACTTGAGCGTGCCGCTCTTATCCTCGAAGGAGCCGACGAAAACACCGGGCTCAGGTGGTTTGGTTTCGAATTTCTGCAACTGACAAGAGGTGGTGTCAGCGACATACCAACGCTTGCCTTGGTGCAGAATCCAGCCGCCCTGCTCGGTATGAAAAACCTCCATCTTGAAGGCTGCATCGGGGGCGTGCTTCAAGTGGTGGCGACGCATACAGTCAGGCATGCGGGATACCACCACGGCCAATTCCCAGCCATCGCTCCACAGATAGGGTTTCTCGCGAATCAGGGTCAGCGAATGATCGCTGCCCTGGATCGGCATGGTGCCGGTATCGGACGAACCACATGCGGTCAGCAATAAGCTCAAGCAAGAGATCAGCACAAGGTTCGAACGCATCAGCAAACAACTCCTAATCAGCGAGAGACCAGGCGATGGTCTCGCCGGCGCGGAAGGGCACGAGTGAATCAGTTTCAAGATAGTGCTGCGTGGCCGGTACTTGCCACAGCTGCTGGCGCAAGGTGATTTTGTCAGTGTTACGCGGCAGACGATAAAAGTCCGCGCCGTTGAAACTACTGAAGGCTTCCAGACGATCCAGCTTGCCGGCCAGCGCAAAGGCTTCTGCATACAGCTCGATGCCGGCATTGGAGGTATAGCAACCAGCGCAACCGCATGCTGCCTCCTTGGTACTCTGCCCGTGCGGCGCAGAATCAGTACCAAGGAAGAATTTATTGCTGTCCGAGGTGGCGGCTGCAACCAGAGCCTCGCGATGCACCTCGCGCTTCAACACCGGCAGGCAGTAGTTATGCGGACGGATGCCGCCCTGGAAAAGCGCATTGCGATTCAAGAGCAGGTGATGTGCAGTAATCGTGGCAGCAATGTTGTCGCCGGCCGCAGCTACGAACTCGGCCGCATTCTTGGTGGTGATATGTTCGAAGACCACGCGCAGTTCAGGGTGGTCTTTCAACAGCGGGGTCATGATCTTGTCGATGAACACGGCTTCGCGGTCGAAAATATCAATAGCAGGGTCGGTCACTTCGCCATGTACGAGCAAAGGCACGCCGAGCTTTTCCATCCGCGCAATAGTGGCGCGGCATTTGTCCAGGCTGGTCACGCCGGCATCGGAATTGGTCGTGGCGCCAGCAGGATAAAGCTTGAGCGCATGCACAAAACCGCTGGCTTTGACCGCTTCGATTTCTTCCGGCGGCGTGTTGTCGGTCAGGTACAAAGTCATCAGTGGTTCAAACTTTGCCCCCGTAGGCAGGGCAGCCAGAATACGTTCGCGATACGCCGCCGCCATCGCCACCGTGGTCACAGGTGGCTTGAGGTTAGGCATGATGATGGCGCGGCCGAAACGGCGGGCCGTATCGGGCAGGACAGCTGCCAGCGCGGCGCCATCGCGGAGATGGAGATGCCAGTCGTCTGGACGAGTAATGGTTAGGGTTTGCATAGACTCAATTATACCGGCTGCCACACTTACTCGTCTGCTGCGCCCTGCTTGAGTTGCAAAGCGCGCGCATACAAATCATTCTTGCTCAGGCCGGTAATTTCAGCAGCCAGCTTGGCTGCCTGTTTGGTGGGCAGTTCGTCCAGCAAGCACTGCAGGACGCGATCACTGTCGGCATCCAGCCCGCTCTCGACTTCTGGCGCCGACACAGCCAGCACAAACTCGCCGCGCTGTCGATTGGCGTCTGCCTCCAGCCAGGCGACTGCCTCGGTCAGCGGAATGCGTGCCACCTCTTCAAAACGTTTGGTCAGCTCACGCCCAACCACCAATGTACGCGTCGGCTCAAGCACTGCAGCCAGATCGGCCACGGTTTCGATAATGCGATGCGGCGCCTCGTAGAACACCAGCGCCGCCGGAATCGCGCGCAATGACTCCAAGGCCGTGCGCCGCGCCGTCGATTTAGATGGCAGGAAGCCGACAAACATAAAGCGCGCATCCATCAAGCCAGAGACACTCAATAACGACACCACCGCACTCGCGCCCGGCATGGGGATGACACGGTAACCAGCCGCATGCACAAGCGCCACGGCACGGGCGCCCGGATCAGAAATACCCGGTGTGCCGGCATCGGTAATCAGGGCAACCCGCTTGCCTTCAGCCAACATGGTCACAAGTTTATTGCTGGCCTCGTTTTCATTATGCTCATGCAAGGCGAAGCATGGCGCCGTGATACCGTAGTGATCCAGAAATGGCCGGCTATGGCGCGTATCCTCACATGCCACCACGTCGGCAGCACGCAAACAGGCCAGGGCGCGCAAGGTGATATCACCGAGGTTTCCGAGTGGCGTGGCAACCACATACAATGCCGAAGCAACAAAGTGCTCAGCATAAGAATCAGCAGGCGAAGAAATGGGAGTGGCGCTCATGGATAGAAATCTGTTGTGTCCGGCATTGTCCCGTCTGGCGGGCTTGGGGGCAAGTATGACGTGGAATCAGTGTGGCGATTAAGCCCGACGACAATATCCGCCAGCGCATTGGCGCCGCTGCCGAGGAGCTGGCGGCCCGCCATTTGCTCGCTCACGGCCTGCGTATTCTCGACCGCAACTACCGTGTCCGCGGCGGTGAAATCGATTTGATCGCCGAGGACAAGAACAGCCTGATCTTTGTAGAGGTGCGCCTACGCACCCACAAGGAGTTTGGTGGCGCCGGTGCAAGTATTACCGTGAGTAAACAACGGCGCATTATTCTGGCCGCGCAACATTATTTGCTTGAACATGGCGAACGCAACTGCCGCTTCGATTGCATCCTGCTCAATGCGCTGGATGCCAACGCCATTGAATGGATTCCCGGTGCGTTTTCTCTTTAATCTGTGCTTGTTGATCTGGTGCAGCAGCGTGGCTGCGCAGCAGATTCGCATTCTGGTACAGAGCTCGCCCTTGGCCGGCTACCAGTACCATGCCGGGGCGGATGTCTGGGAACAATTGAAAGTCGGCGATGCGCTGACCTTGATTCGCGAGCCAAGCAACCCACATGATGGCAATGCTGTCAGAGTCGAATGGCGCGGCCAGCAATTGGGTTATCTACCTAAAGCCGAGAATCAGGCCGTGGCCGCTGAACTTGATAAGGGAACACCGGTCGAAGCTCGTATTGGACGACTAAAAATAGCAAAAAACCCGTGGCAACGAATCTTGATCGACGTATTTATCAAGATTTAACAAAGCTTTTTGGGGAAACACTGGCGCCACCCCCACCTAAAATCGGATAATTACAGGTTCTGACCTCAGTCATCGAATTACTATGTCCCTCAAAGATCGCATTCAACAACAGTTCAAAGATAGCGCCCAAACCAAGCTGACCTCAGCTGATGTCATGGCTGCGCCAATCGAGGCTGCAATTCAACTGATGGTGAGCAGCCTGAAGAACGATGGCAAGATCATGGCTTGTGGCAATGGCGGCTCGGCTGCCGATGCGCAGCACTTTGCTGCTGAACTCCTCAATCGTTTTGAAATGGAACGGCCGCCCTTGGCTGCCGTTGCACTGACGACCGATAGCTCCACCCTCACCTCGATTGCCAACGACTACCGTTACGAAGAAATTTTTTCAAAGCAGGTTCTGGGATTGGGGCGCAAGGGCGATGTACTGCTGGCCATATCTACCAGCGGCGGCTCACCCAATGTCATCGAGGCCATCCATGCCGCTCACCAACGCGGCGTGCGCGTGGTTGCACTGACCGGCAAGAAGGGCGGCAAGATGGCTGATTTGCTCAAGGCTGACGATGTGCACCTGTGTGTACCCTCTGACCGTACTGCCCGTATTCAAGAAGTCCACCTCGTCGTTTTGCACTGTTTGTGCGACGGCATTGATCACCTCATCCTCGAACAATAAGGACCTACTATGAAGAACATCGTCTCACGTCTGTCTCCATGGATATTGATGGCCGCACTCACTCCGACCCTGGTCGGTTGCTTTGGTGTAGCGGTAGTTGGCGCCGGCACTGGTGCGCTGATGGCAACCGACCGCCGTATGTCGGAAACCTACTTGGCCGACGAGGGCATCGAGATTCGTTCGGCCAACCGTATTGGCGAAAAATACGGCGACAAGGTGCACGTCAACGTCACCAGCTACAACCGTACCTTGCTGCTGACCGGTGAAGTACCGGATGCCGAGACCAAGGATGCAGTGGAAAAGATTGCTACCTCGGTCAGTGAAGTGCGCCGCATTACCAACGAACTGCAAATCTCTGGCATCACCAGCTTTGCGGCACGCAGTAACGACACCTATCTGACCTCCAAGGTCAAGGCTCGCTTCCTTGATGCGGCTCGCTTCTCGATCAATCACGTCAAGGTGATCAGCGAAAACGGCGCTGTCTATTTGCTCGGCCTGGTCACTCAAAAAGAAGCTGATGCGGCTGTTGAAATTGCGCGCACCACTGGCGGCGTGCAACGCGTAATCCGTGTCTTTGAAGTGATTACGGATGAGCAAGCACGTCAGCTCGATAATCGCAAAGCCGATAACGACACCAAAGCTGCCGCAAAAAAGTAATGACCCAAGCAAGTAATACCCTGCCTGACTTTGAGCAGAAAGTATGTCCGCCCGAGCAGCTCGCCCAACGTGTGGCGCAGCTGCCCGGGCCGGTCGTGTTCACAAATGGTTGCTTCGACATTCTGCATCGCGGCCATGTAACCTACTTGGCCCAAGCACGTGCGCTGGGCGGCAGTCTGATCGTGGCTGCCAACTCGGACGCCTCGGTAAAACGTTTGGGCAAAGGCGATGACAGGCCCGTCAATACGCTCGCAGATCGCATGTCTCTGCTGGCTTCGCTTGAGTGCGTCAGCCTGGTGACCTGGTTTGACGAAGATACACCGCTACAACGCATCCTCGATACTCATCCAGGTGTTTTGGTCAAAGGTGGGGACTGGGCTGTCGATAAAATCGTCGGTGCGCCAGAAGTCAAAAGCTGGGGTGGGAAGGTGATCTCGATCCCCTTCATTCACGAACGATCCACTACCGCTTTGCTCGATAAAATCCGCCGCCTTTAAAAGCGGCGTTTTTGTTTAGGCAGCTGTCTTACGCTGCACAGCCTCACGCACCAACTCAACGTGACTGCGTAATGTGTAAAGCATGTCAGCAAAAGGCAATGGTGTCGGCAATCGGTTCACGGCATTTTCAATTGCCTCCACTCGCTGCAACCACTCTGCTTGCGTATGCGCTGCCGGATCACGCTCCATTTCTGCTTCAAGAAACTTTAGCTCGCCATAACGCTTAAAAATACGTGAGCGCACCCGCCAACCGTACAAGCCCGGAGCAAACTTGAATACGGGCACCAGCACTGCCAGCAATGGAATGATCATGACTACCATACGATCGATCAGGGTTGCGGCCCAGAACGGCAGATAGCGTTGCAAGAGCGGCTTCCCCGACTTGTAATAACGCTCTGCCTCTGGTGCCAGCGGAAAGTCTATGCTGCTGGCTTTGGGAAACTCATGCGGCTTCTGGAAAATTCCGGCCTCGCCATGCACTTCAGTCGCAGCCTGCAGCAATA
>DATJIB010000328.1:0-3917 GCA_035493575.1 Rhodocyclaceae bacterium
AAGCGAGTACGAAGCGAAAACCCTGCTGCATGCCTTCGGCCTGCCGGTTGCCGAAACAGTGATTGCGAGCAGTCGCGACCAGGCAGTTGCCGCGGCCGAGAAATTGGGTTTTCCGGTGGTGATCAAGATCCATTCACCGGACATTACGCACAAGTCTGATGTCGGTGGGGTGCGCCTGGATCTGCAAAATTCAGCCATGGTCGCTACAGCGTTCGACGACATGCTCGCGCATGTGCGTGAGTTGAAACCTCAGGCCAGGATTGTTGGCGTTACCGTTCAACCCATGCTGCGCTTTGACGAAGCGCGTGAGGTACTGATCGGTGTCGCAACTGATCCACTATTCGGGCCAGTCATCAGCTTCGGCGCGGGTGGCGTGGCCGTGGAGGTGCTGCATGATATTGCGGTGGCGCTGCCGCCGCTGGATAGTGCGTTGGCAGATGATCTGATTCGGCGTACCCGTATCAACAATTTGTTGCAGCACTATCGCAATGTGCCTGCTGCAGATCTGGCTGGCCTGTCCGGATTGCTGGTGCGTATTTCCGAGTTGCTGTCGGTATTGCCATGGATCAGTGAAATGGACCTCAATCCGGTCCTGGTTCATCCCGGTGGTGTGGCTGTCGTGGATGCACGTATTGTCATTGATTCTAAAAGCATTCCTTATTGACGCAAGTCAAGGCGCTTCCCTTAAGCCCAGCCTATAAAGAAGTCGGGGCGTTGTTTGCTCGCCCTCACGGCTTGGTCGCCGAGCCAGAGCGTGGTGCTGCTGGTCAGGCTTAAACTTCCAGGGATCTGAATGGACGCACAATTCCTGCATCAGAATCTGTATCGATCGCTGGTAGACGAGGCGATGCCCGATGCGGTTTTCGTACACGATGAGAAGGGGCGGTTCGTGGACGTTAACGTCAAGGCTTGTACCAGCCTGGGTTACAGTCGTGATGAGCTGCTTGCCATGCATGTACCCGACATTGAGCTCGACTTTGAGAGCTTGCAAGCAACGACAATGTGGGCAAGGATGCAGCCTGGTCACAGCGAAGTCCTGCGTGGCAGGCATCGGCGCAAGGACGGCACATGCTTCCCGGTTGAATTGCATATTGCGCTTCTGAAAACCGACGATACACGTTTGTATCTGGCTGTCGCTCACGACACCAGCGCCTGGGTCGCGCAGGAAGAAGCCTTGCGAAAAAGCGAGGCCGAGTTCCGCCGCCTTTTTGACACCATGAGCGAAGGCTATTGCGTCTATGAGGTGATTGATAGCGCTGACAGCGAACGCGTGGATCTGCGTTACTTAATGGCCAACCCGGCCTTTGAATCCCACACAGGGCGCAAGCGTGAGGACGTGATCGGCTGTACCGTCCGCAGCTTGTATCCTGATGTTGAATCAGCCTGGATAGCGCGTCTTGCAGCAGTTGCCTTGGATGGTGAGTCGACCCACTATCAATCGTATTTCGCCCCGTTAGGGCGCTGGTTCGAGCTCATTGCTTTTCAAACCCAGCCGATGCAAGTCGGCATTGTCTTTTTCGATGTGACCGAGCGCAAGCGGCTGGAGCAGCGTCTGCGGATGCAGGCGCAGGTGTTCGACAATATTGAAGAAGGTATTGTCATTACTGATTCGAAGGGCTTGGTCGTCGATGCCAACCCATCCTTTGAGCGCATCACCGAGTATTCGCGTGAAGAGCTGCTGGGGCGAAATCTTAAGCTTCTCAAGTCGGGCAAGCAGGAAGATGGTTTTTATCAGGACATGTGGCGCTCAATACTCGAAAAGGGGTCCTGGTCCGGGGAGATCTGGAACCGTAGAAAAAGCGGCGATATCTTCCTGCAATGGGAAAGCATCACCTGCTTGCGTGATGCGGCGGGGGAGATCAAGAACTATATCGGTGTGGCCATTGATCTTAGTCGTATGCGCCATGCCCGCAGCGAACTGGAGCGACTCGCTCATCACGATGCCTTGACCGGGCTGCCAAACCGCCTGGCATTGCTGACCAGTCTTGCAGCAGCAGTTGAACGGACGCGCCGTTTTGCCAAGCTCGGCGCGGTGCTGTTCATGGACCTAGATCACTTCAAGGAGGTCAATGACACATTGGGGCATGCCTGCGGTGATGAGCTGCTACAGAGTGTGGCCCAGCGCGTTCGCGGGCGTCTCCGTGATATCGACATTCTGGCGCGGCTGGGCGGCGACGAGTTCGTCGTGCTGCTGGCCGACCTGGCCAATAGGTCAGCCGCCGTCAAGGTTGCTGAAGACCTGGTCGCCCAGCTTGGCTGTCCATTCGTGCTCGGAAATGGTGAGACAGTTCAGGTGGGCATCAGCATAGGCATTGCCATGTTTCCGGAAGACGGTGTTGACCCGGCCAAGTTGCTCAAACAGGCAGACCACGCGCTTTATATTGCAAAGCGTGAGGGGCGGGGTTGCTATCGCTTCGTTACCCACCAGGACAACAACCAGAAATAGATCGGACGAGCGCTCAGCTCCACTGCCAATCCGTCACTTCCGGCATGTCGATGCCGTGTTCGCGAATATAGTGCTCATGCTCAGAGTGCTTCGCGCGCATGGCATCCCTTAACGATGTCGCATTCTCTGCAAGCCCCGGTACACGCGCGATGACATCCAGCACCAGACTGAAGCGGTCAATACGATTGCGTACCGCCATGTCGAATGAAGTCGTGGTGCTGCCTTCTTCGATGTAGCCACGTACATGCAGATTGTGGTGTCCGGTGCGGCGATAGCAGAGGCGGTGAATCAACCAGGGGTAGCCGTGGAAGTTGAAGATGATGGGGCGGCTCGTGGTGAACATTGCATCGAACTCGCGAGCACCCAAGCCATGCGGATGGAGTTCTGGCGGTTGCAGGCTCATCAGGTCCACGACATTGATGACGCGAACGCGTAGCGTCGGCAGATGCTTGCGCAGAATATCGACAGCGGCCAGCGTTTCTATCGTCGGCACATCACCGGCGCAGGCCATGACGACGTCTGGCGTCTGTATGCCTTCATTGCTGGCCCACGCCCATATGCCTAAGCCCGCTGCGCAATGCGCCTTGGCGGCATCCATATCCAGCCATTGCGCCTGCATGTCTTTGCCGGCGACGATAACGTTGACCAGATTTTTGGAGCGCAGGCAGTGGTCGGCTACCGAGAGCAGGGTGTTGGCATCCGGTGGCAGATAGATGCGTACGGTGTCGGCTTTTTTATTGGCGACCACGTCGAGAAAGCCGGGATCCTGATGCGAGAAACCGTTGTGGTCCTGACGCCAGACGTGCGAGGTGAGCAGGTAGTTGAGCGAGGCCAGCGGTTTGCGCCAAGGTACTGTTGCCGAGACCTTGATCCACTTGGCGTACTGATTGAACATCGAGTCAATGATGTGTACAAACGCTTCGTAGCACGAGAACAGGCCATGTCGCCCGCTGAGCAGATAACCTTCCAGCCAGCCCTGACATGTGTGCTCCGACAGGATTTCCATGACCCGCCCATCCGGCGCGAGCAATTCATCATCAGGCCCCAGCTTGGCCAGCCAGGTTTTCTGGGTTGCTTCATACACAGCTGTCAAACGATTCGAAGCAGTCTCATCCGGCCCAAACAAACGAAAGCGATCCATGTTCTTGCGCATCACATCGCGCAGGAACGTGCCCAATACACGCGTTGCTTCAGCGCGCGTCGCGCCGGGTTGCGGTACAGCCACTGCGTAGTCGCTAAACGCAGGTAGAGCCAGCTCATGCAGGAGCTGGCCGCCGTTGGCATGTGGGTTCATGCCCATACGCCGCATGCCTTGAGGCTGGCTTTGCATGAGCTCCGCACAGGGGCGGCCATCGGCATCGAAGAGCTCTTGCGGGCGGTAACTGCGCAGCCACGCTTCAAGCTGCTGCAAATGTTCGGGTTTGGTCGTGACCTCGGCCAGCGGTACTTGATGAGCACGCCAGGTACCTTC
>DATJIB010000329.1:0-5877 GCA_035493575.1 Rhodocyclaceae bacterium
CCGGTGATTGTGAACCGGTGCTGGCGGCAATTCCACATCGTGATCGCCTGACTCAGATTGAAACCCTCTCGGCAAAAATAGAGCGTTACACCGGCACCCGTCCACGTGGAGCGTGGCTGACCGAGCGTGTCTGGGAATCTGCTGTAGCCGCTTCATTGGCCGAGGCGGGGATCGAGTATGTCGCGGTCGACGACTATCACTTCTTGTGCACGGGTGCGGCGGCGAATACGCTCGACAGTTTCTACACCACTGAAGAAAGCGGACGCACCGTTGATCTTTTTCCGATCTCCGAACAGGCACGCTACCGCATTCCCTTTGCGCCGGCACATGAGGTCGTGGCATGGATGGAAGATCTGGCTCGCCAAGGCCAGCGTTCGGTGGTGTATTTCGATGACATCGAAAAATTCGGCATCTGGCCTGAGACTTATAACTGGGTTTACGAACGCGGCTGGTTGGCACAATTCATTGAAGGCGTGCTGGCTTCGCAATTGATACGCACCCAGACCTACGCCGAATATCACGCCGCCAATGCCACCCGCGGCATTGTCTATCTACCGACCACTTCATACATCGAGATGAATGAATGGTCGCTACCTGGGCCGGCGGCACGTACTTATCATGCACTGGTTGAATCCTCCCGCCAGCAAGGCACTTTTGAAACCAATAAGCCATTCTTGCGCGGCGGCATCTGGCGCAATTTTTTCTCGCGCTATCCCGAATCAAACTGGATGCACAAGCGCACGCTGGAAGCATCAGAACGTTTTGCCGCATTAGCACCCGCTTTACGTACTGAAGAGCTGCAGGAGCTATTGCATCGCTCCCAGGCTAACGATGCTTTCTGGCATGGCTTGTTTGGCGGCCTCTACCTGCCGCATCTACGCCGCGCTATCTGGAATAATCTACTGGCGCTTGAAAGCAGATTGGATGCCATCACACCACGCGTTGCACTTGTCACGGCCGACCGTGACCTCGATGGTTATGCAGAAGTATTCATTGCCGATCGCAATCTCCTAGCCGTCATTCGCCCCGACACCGATGCATCCTTGGTCGAGCTTTCGAGCTACACACTGGCGCATAATTTTGGCGATACGCTGCGTCGTTATGAAGAGGGTTATCACTCGCGCATCGTCGGCACCAATCTGGCCACTGACCAATCAACGCCGGGCGAGCATAAAGACGAAGACGGCATTGCCTCGGCCCATGATCGCGTTGCGTTCAAGCACGCCATCACTGCCGCCGACGTAGTGCCCGATGCACGGCCACGTGGGCTATTTGTGGATACCTGGCTCACCGAGAACACTGCAATCACGCCTAACTATTTCGGCGCCAGCGCAACCAGCTTCACTGCCAATAGCGATGAAGTGCGTTTGCGCAAGAGTTACAAGCTGGAAGGCGGCGGACTGGTGGTCAGCTATGCGGCTTCTGATGCCGGCACATTGCAGATTGAAATCAATCTGGCCATGCCGAGTTGCGATGGCTATCCAGGCCGTTATGTACTCGCTGACGGTAGCATCCCTTGCGGTTTTGGTCAGGCATTGCAAGTGGAGAGCACCAACAAGCTGTCACTGGTCGACGGCGTGCTCGGCGGAAAATTGATCCTGACCAGCAATCAGGCTCTCAGCATCAGCGCGCAACCGCATTTCACAGTATCGCAGTCAGAGGCCGGCTTTGAAAAGGTGATGCAGGCGGCCACGCTGACTTTGCGCTGGCAGGCAGTACCAGAACAAACATTGGAAATTTGTTTGACCGCGGAACAGGGCGAATAAACCGGAATTTAATTCACGTTTGGCGATCGGGGTAATCATGGCCGGCACTCGTTATCAGCTCGAAATCAATCCTCAGCTTCCAGCACGCCTGGCGCGACTGGAAGAGCTAGCTAATAACCTCTGGTACTCATGGGACCGGCCGACCCGTAATCTATTTTCACGCCTCAACCCGAAGCTGTGGGGCGCGGTCAACCATAGCCCGAAATCCTTTCTCAAGCGCATCAATCAACAGCAGCTGGATGCGGCAGCGGAAGACCCTGTCTTCCTCGGCGCACTGGGGCGGGTGCTGTCGGCCTTCGATACCTATCAGGAAACCAAGGGCCGCGACATCGAACCACGCCTGCCCGATGGCGAACTGGTTGTGTATTTCTGCGCCGAGTTTGGCTTCCACGAAAGCTTGCCGATTTACTCAGGCGGCCTTGGCATTCTGGCCGGCGATCACTGTAAAACAGCGAGCGATTTAAATCTGCCGTTTGTTGCCATCGGCTTGCTGTATCGACAAGGGTATTTCCTGCAGACCATCGATGGTAATGGTCAGCAAACCGCTATCTATACCGATGCCGATTTTGAAGACTTGCCGATCAAACCGGTTTTGCGTGCGGATGGCAGCGAGCTGCATATCAGCCTCACCCTGCATCAGCGCAAAGTAGAAATCAAAGTCTGGGAAGCCCTGATTGGGCATGTGCGTTTGTATTTGCTCGATACCGATGTCGCTTGCAACAATGAGGCTGACTGCAATATCGCCCACCGCTTATACGGTGGTGATCGCAGCACGCGTATCGAACAGGAAATCATTCTCGGCATAGGCGGCGCCCGTGCGCTGGCCGAAATGGGCCTCAAGCCTACTGTCTGGCATATCAACGAAGGCCATGCCGCTTTCATGATTCTGGAACGCACGCGGCAAATGGTGCAACAAGGCATGGACTTCAATACGGCGCTTGAAGCGGTGGCCTGTAATACCATTTTCACCACGCACACCGCAGTGCCGGCAGGGCATGATCACTTCAGTAACGAAGCCATCGCCCATTACTTCAATGACTACTGTGACGAACTGAAAATCGATCTGTCTGCACTGCAAAAGCTGGGCAGCACTCCGGACAGCTCTGAGTTCAATATGACTGCCTTGGCAGTGCGTGGTTCGCGCTTTCAGAATGGCGTATCGCGCATCCACGGCGGCGTGTCGGCAGATATCTGTACACATCTATGGCCCCAGATCGAGGCGCATGAGAACCCGATCAGCTATGTCACCAATGGCGTGCATGTGCCAACCTTTTTGTCTGATCTCTGGTTCGATGTATTTGATCGTCATTTGGGACTAGGCTGGAATCAACGCCTGACAGACCAATCGCTGTGGTCCCAGATCGAGACGCTGCCCGACCATGTGTTCTGGAGTGTGCGTCAATCAATCAAGTCAAAAATGCTGCATCTGCTGCGCCACCGTGTGGCCGAACAGCACACGCGTAATCGCGGCTCAGAATCGCATATCGATCGCATGCTCAAATATGCCGACCCAAACAATCCTAATGTTCTGACCATAGGCTTTGCGCGGCGCTTTGCCACCTACAAGCGTGCCACTCTGTTGTTTCAACATCTGGGCTGGCTGCGCAAGATCATCGCCACGTCAGACCGCCCAGTGCTGTTTATTTTTGCCGGCAAAGCTCACCCCGCAGATGAGCCAGGCCAAGCCTTGATTCGGCGCATTGCCGAAGTAGCGGCCATGCCTGAATTTGAAGGACATATCCTGATCGTCGAAGGCTACGATCTGCATCTGGCGCGGCGTCTGGTTGCCGGTGTCGATGTATGGCTCAACAATCCTGTCTATCCGCTCGAAGCCTCAGGCACCTCGGGCATGAAGGCGGCGATCAATGGCGTCATCAATCTCTCTGTACTGGATGGTTGGTGGGGCGAGAGCTACGATGGCACAAATGGCTGGGGCATCAAGCCGGCCAGTGAATCGCAGGGCGAAGCACGGCGTGATGATGAGGAAGCACGTTCGCTCTATGAGTTGCTGCAGGATAAAATCATTCCGCTTTACTACGCAGTCGGACCGCATGGTTACTCACCCGGCTGGGTCAAAATGGCCAAGCGTTCGATCTCGACCGTCACGCCCATGTTCAACTCGGCACGCATGGTCGGCGAATATTGTGACAAATTCTATCGGCGTGCCGCGCAGCAATGGCAGCGGTATAGCAGCGGAAGCTTTACCGGAGCGCGGCAGATTGCGGCCTGGAAAACCCATGTACGCACGGCCTGGAGCGGCGTGGCAATGCGTAGGCTGGATGAGGCCCAACGCCGGATTGCTTACGGTACCGGCATCCAGATTGAGGTGGCGGTACAGCTCAATGGTCTCGCGCCCGAAGATGTGACGGTTGAACTATTATTCGGTCGCCCTACCCAAAGTACAAGCAGCTCGCCTGAATCGTTTGCCCTACAAGCCAAGCAGGCTTTGAATAATGGCGAGCATTTGTATAGTCTCAATCTGCAACCTGATTTGTGCGGCAAGGTCGAGTACAGCCTGCGGGCCTACCCCTATCATGCTGATCTCACCCACCCTTTTGAAATGGGACTGATGCTGTGGCTCTGAATTCGACTCCTACCTGGCGCGCGCTGACTGCGCATACCGCCACCCCGCTCCCGCATTTGCGCGATATGTTCGCTGCCGATCCGGAGCGTTTTAAACGTTTCTCGGTCAGCTTCGACGGCTGGCTGCTGGATTACTCCAAGCAGCGCGTCAGTACCGAAACCATGAGCCTGCTCGGCGCCCTATGGCAAAGCGCGGACGTGCATGGCTGGATCACGCGCATGCGCACCGGCGAGGCTATCAACAATACCGAAGCCCGCGCGGTCGGCCACACCTGGTTGCGCGCATCGTTGCCACGCCCCGAGGTTTCGGCAGTGCTGACGCAGATGCGTCATTTCTGCGAAGCGATTCATAGCGGAACGTGGACAGGTGCAACCGGTGCCACCATTACTGACATCGTGAATATCGGCATTGGTGGATCCGATCTCGGCCCGCGTATGGTCACGCAAGCATTGAATGCTCATGCGGTGCCGAATATGCATGTGCATTACGTCGCCAACCTCGACAGCGCTGATTTGTCGATGAAGCTGAAAGGACTGGATCCAGCGCGTACGCTATTCATTGTCTGCAGCAAAACTTTCACGACGCAGGAGACCATGCAGAACGCCACCTCGGCGCGCACCTGGTTGGTAGGCGCCTTGGGTGAGCTGGCGGTATCCAAGCACTTTGTCGCGGTCTCCACCAATCTGGAAGCCGTCGCCAAGTTTGGCATCGATCCGGCCAACGCATTTGCATTCTGGGATTGGGTGGGTGGGCGTTACTCGCTATGGTCTGCAGTCGGCCTATCCACGGCGCTGGCGATAGGCTATGCCAACTTTGAACAAATCCTGGCTGGTGCTGCAGCCATGGATGAGCATTTCTTCACTGCACCGGTCGGTGAGAATTTACCCGCCTTGCTTGGCTTGCTGCAGGTCTGGAACACCAGCTTCCTCGGTGCGCCAACGCAAGCCATCCTGCCCTATAGCCAGTCTCTGGAGTTATTGCCGCGCCATCTGCAGCAGCTGGAAATGGAGTCCAACGGCAAGCGTGTGGATCGCAGCGGCAATGATCTGGTGTCGCCAGCCTGCCCGGTCATGTGGGGCGAACCCGGCACCAATGGGCAACATGCCTTCTATCAGTTGATCCACCAGGGCGGTCGTCTTATTCCGTGTGACTTCATCGCCGTCAAAGTGCCCGATTACGATCTGCCCGGCCATCACGCCAAACTGCTGTCCAATTGCTTTGCCCAGAGCGAAGCGTTGATGCGCGGCAAAACCCTGGCCGAAGCGCAGGAAGAAAGCAGCGCCGAATTGGCGCCGTACAAAGTCTTCCCGGGTAATCAACCCAGCACCACCTTGCTGATGCCCGCAATTACGCCCTACAGCGTGGGACAATTGGTCGCGATGTATGAACACAAGGTTTTCGTGGCCGGCTGCTTGTGGGACATTAATGCTTTTGACCAGTGGGGCGTTGAGTATGGCAAGCAGCTTGCCGCGCGCCTGCTGCCAATTATCGAAGGCAAAGCCAGTGCTGAACTGGATAGCTCAACCG
>DATJIB010000330.1:0-3582 GCA_035493575.1 Rhodocyclaceae bacterium
AAGACGAAGTCCAGCCAGGCGGTCTGATTTCCAACTGGCTGCATGCCAATCTGAAGGCCGGCGATACGCTGCAAACCAGCGCTGCTTTTGGCGATTTCAAGCCAGGCATTGATGGCAGCGCACCGATCGTGTTGCTCTCCGCCGGTGTCGGCATCACGCCTATGGTGTCAGTGCTGAATACCCTGGCCGAGCGCAATCCGAATCGTCGTGTGCTGTTTGCCCATGCCGCTCGCCATGGTCGCCACCATCCGCTGCGCAGCGACATTCGCGCCGCGCGCGGCAAGCTCAAGGCGCTGACCGAAGTTCAGTTCTACGAAACGCCAGATGCCAATGACCAGATCGGTATCGACTATCAGCATCAAGGCCGTATGAGCTTGAGCTGGTTGGGGCTGGACCAGGTCGCGGATGCCAATATTTATCTGTGTGGTCCGAGTGCCTTCATGCAGCAGCAGTGGAAGGATTTGATTGCTGCCGGTGTGGCGCCAAGCCGCATCTACCGCGAAGTATTTGGTCCTGATCTGCTCGAACATTTAATCTAAAAGCAGCAGAAATAAAAAACGGGTGCAAGCCGTAAGGCCTGCACCCGTTTTGCTTTTACGACGATTTAACGCCAGCCGCGATTGTCATGGTGATCCCAGTGATCGTGGCGATCATGTCGATCCCAACGGTCCCAGCCGCGATTGTTATATTGGTAATACACCACGGGTGTAGGACGTTGGTAATACACCGGAGCCGGTTGATACACCACGCGTGGTTGTTGGTAATAAACCGGTTGTGGTTGGTAGTAGGTCGATTGTGGCTGGTAATAAACCGGTGCTGGCGCCTGACGATAGTAAGTGCGGTTGTTATCGGCAATGGTTGCGCCGGCTACGGCACCGACTACGCCGCCAACAACGGCGCCATTACGGCCACCGACCGAGTGCCCGATGATGGAGCCAACCCCGCCACCCACCACGGCGCCGACTAAGGCGTCATTGGCATAGACGTTGGCTGCACTGGTTAAGGTACCCATCAACAGAGCGATGGCAAGGGTTGCTTTGTATTTCATGATTTTTCTCCAAATAGGCTAAGTGCCTGAGCAAATAACGCGGTGCTTAAGGCATTTGATGACCGCCTTTACAAAGCCTTACGAAGGGCTTTCGCCACCCACTGTGCTACAACAAGGCTTTGGCTCGCTTCAGCAGGCGCTGCCTGTCATCCAGGCCATTCAAGCCGCCATTGATGCGGCGGGTCACGGCATTCACATCATCCGTATCGGCCAGTGCATTCAGATTATGGGTGGCCCAATACCAGCCCGCAACATCCACGCATAAGGCCGGATCGGTCGCGACCAGTTCCGGGTGGCTCAACAACTCTGCTTCACGTCCGATCGACTTGCCATAGGCGCTGTAATTGGCGCGCCCCGTCAATTGAATCAGACCTCGGCCCTTGAAGCGGGTTCCATCGCCGGCCTGGGTATTGCCAAGATCTTTGCGCCCTTCGTATGCAGCACCGGATGCAATTTCGGCATGGAAGCGCAGCTCGCCGGACTCATGTCCGATCTGCGCCAGAAAATGCGCCTGACGCAAAGGCGTGTCGATATTGCGGTTCGCCATCACGCTGGCAATGCTGCTGGTGAGGAGATTCAGGTCCTGATCGCCAGCGCGCAAATACAGCAGCGCCAGCAGGTCGGTATTCAGCGAGCCCGGTAGCGAATTACACAGGCTGTGCAATACCGGGCTATCGACATCGACGCGGCCATCCGCATCTGGCAGCTTCATGCTGCTGCGCTGAAACGCCATGATGGCATCCAGCGTCTTCTGCCCGAAAGCACCATCGGTTTTGAGGGTGCCATCGTCGAGCAGCATGTGTCCCGCCGCTGCGGCGAGGTTGAGCAGGCGCTGGATGGATTCAACATCGTCGCGCTGGTTGCTGCATTTCATACCTACTGCAGCGAGTAAAAGACCGGTGCCGCGTGTGCCGCTTAACGTTGCCGCCATGCTGGTGCTCTCCCTGGGTCACAGACCGAAGTGATATTAAAGCAGAATCGGCGTCGGAGTATCAATTCAATGCGGAGCAGCACTGGCGCGGCTTTTCAAGGGCTGCAAAGACAGCACGGAATTTCGGTAACGAGTACGTTGACCCGTCCTGATTCGTGCCCTATAGTTCGGGTGTACGAATGAACACCCGAGGCTACCGCGCATGGAAGTTGTCCCGCTTGCTACCGTGCTCGCCCGTCCCGATGTCTGGCGTGGCGGTCACTTTGCCGATGCGGCGCTGCCTGCGATGGCAAGTGGCTTTGCCGGGCTTGATCATGAGCTGCCGGGCGGAGGTTGGCCGCGGGGTGCGCTGACAGAGCTTTTGTGCGACGGCGCCGGGCAGGGCGAAATGACCTTGTTGCTGCCGGCGCTCAAGCAGCTCTGTGCAGAGGATGGCTGGCTGGTCTTGATTGCGCCGCCGTATCCGCTACATGCAGGTGCCTTGGCGGCAGCAGGTATACCGCTGGAGCGGCTGTTGATTGTTGAAACAGGTAATAACAAACGCGCATATCTCGACGCGTTATGGACGGCCGAACAGGCCTTGAGTAGCGATGCAGCGTCTGCCGTGCTGTGCTGGAGCATGCAGGCGGAAAACAAAGCGGTGCGTCGCTTGCAACTTGCCGCAGCCACCAGTCACGCGGCGAGTTTTTTAGTTCGGCCGACTCGCGCCGGCACCCAGGCTTCAGCCGCGCCTTTGCGGCTGGCGCTCAAGGCCCGTCATGGCGGGCTCGACGTCAACATTCTCAAGCGCCGCGGTCCGCCTTTGGCCATGCCGCTGCATCTGGTTTTACCGCGCCCGGCCAAGTGGCGCTCGCATCAGCACTCGGTGCCCTCGTCTTACGCAACACATGGAAACGCTCTGGCTCGCCCTCTACCTTCCGCAACTGTCACTCGACATCCATCCAGCCCTGCTTTCCGATAGCAGCGGCAAGGTCATGGTCGAGCGTAATCGCATCATTGCGTGTGATGGCGCGGCGGACGCGGCCGGCATACAGCCGGGCATGCGGCCGTCGCTGGCCAGATCATTGCTGCCCACCGTGCATGTGCTGCCGCGCGAGCCGCTGCGCGAAACTGCATTGCTGGAAGCGCTCGCTTGCTGGGCTGGCACTTATACGCCGCGTATCTGTATCGTGCCGCAGCGTGGTTTGCTACTCGAGATCGGCGCTTGCCTGAGCCTGTTCGGCGGCTATGCGGCCTTGTGTACAAAAATTCTTGAAGGCATCCGGGCGCAGGGTTATCAGCCTTGTCATGCCGCGGCGCCGATTGCACAAGCTGCGTTGTGGCTGGCGCTGGCCGGCGAGGATGGTGTGCGCGTCAATCGCAAGACCTTGCCGACGACGCTTGATCAATTGCATCTGGGTGCCTTGGTGAGTGAACTGCCCGGCGATTGCGTAACGCGCTTGGCGAGTTTTGGCATCCACACACTCGGCGCTGCGCGGGCTTTGCCCAGTGCCGCCTTGACGCGGCGCATCGGTGTGGCGGCCACGCAGCAGATCGCCAAAGCCTATGGCGAAATGCCCGACGCACAACCCGAGTTTGTCTTTCCGGAGCAGTTCTGTTTCGG
>DATJIB010000331.1:0-2695 GCA_035493575.1 Rhodocyclaceae bacterium
CGGGAGATTCCTTCACGGTATTCACCCAGCTGTTTGGCGTAGCCTTCTTCGAGCGAATACAAGCCAGCACCAGCATGGGTATCGACCACCCAGAACGGTTTGTCTTTGCCTTGCATCTGACTGATCAGCTGCAGCAGCACAGTATGTTTTAGGACATCGGCATGATTGCCGGCATGGAAGGCGTGGCGATAACTGAGCATTTTGCTGTAACGGATTAAGGCGTGAAGGCCTGCATTATCCGGCAAATCGGCCATGCCCGTGTCAGCGCTGGATATGACTGGGCCTGGCCGCTACGGCAGACGCCGAAAGGGTGCGTATTACGCAACATGGGCCCGCCATGCCGAATGAATGAAATGCTATCCGGCCAATAGCTTTGCTATGATTTGCGCATAACTCGAACAAATAGCTAAGCACCAGGGCGGGGCCACTGAAGACCGTCATTGAGGAGGGGCATGTCCGCACCAAGTGTTCAACGATGGTCGCTTGATTCAATCGCCCTGATCGTAGCGTATTGCGCCACGGCCTATCTCGTTGTGCATATACAAACCGGCGTTGGCGGCGCCAACCTGTTGTGGTTGCCGGCCGGCATTGCCCTCACTGCCATCCTGTTGCGCGGGGCCTCGCTCCTTCCCGCCACACTGATCGCCGTCTTTGCATTTAATTTCTACTCATTTTTCAGCGAGCCCTCCTCTTTACAGGCTTGGGCGTCGACGCTGATCACGGCCATTGGCTCCACGCTGCAAGCGTGGATTACTGCCTGGCTACTCAAGAGCCAACTTAAAAGTTTGCAGGTCACAACGGTCCGGGACGCTTTGACCTTTGTGGTGTTCACTTCGGCCGGTTGCACCATTGCTGCCACCATAGGTACCTTTACCCTTCTGAGCCAGGACAAGATCGAAAATGGCGTTGCGGCACTGACATGGCTGACCTGGTGGGTAGGTGATCTGACCGGCATGCTACTGATAGCACCGGTAGTGTTGGCCTTGATCTATTGGCGCCGTGGTCGCCGCGAGTGGAGCCTCTTGTCCTTACCGATTATCGGCGTCGGCTTCAGCTTCACCTTGATTGCAGCATTCACAGTCAAGCACCTTGACCATGATGCACGCGTCAATGAATTTCACTCCACCGGCATTGCCATGGGCCAAGCGCTACAACGCAGCCTGGATCTATCCTTGCGTGATCTGATGGCGCTGCAGGCTTTGCTTTACAACTATGAAATCAGTCGCACCGAGTTCCACAACTTCACGGCACCGTTGCTGGCGCAGAATCACCTGATCCGCTCGATTACCTGGATTCCGCGCGTCACTGATGCGCAACGCGAAAAATTTGAAGCGGAAGCGCGACGCAATGGCTGGCCTGACATGCAAATCTTTATTCGTCAGGCGGATATGAGCCCGAAAATTGCGCCTCGCGCCGATGAGTATTTCCCCTTCCTGATGGTTGAGCCCGAACCGCTGAACTATCAGATCATCGGCTTTGACATTCTGTCCGATCCAGTTCGCCGCGATGCTATCAATCTGGCCCGCTTTACTGCCGAACCACGTGCATCCAGCCTGCTACAACTCTTGCAAGGCGGCAATGCCGTTGGCGTGTATTGGCCCGTATACAAAAATGAATTCATGCATGAGGCCGGCATTCGCGACAATGACAATCTGCGTGGCTTTGTCAGTATGGCGTTCGAAATCAATAAACTGGCAGCCGAAACCTTGCAGCCGTTTGAAAACAGGCGCGCCGAAGCCTGGCTCATCGACATTACCAATCCGCGCCAGCCACAGCTGCTGTATCACCGTATTGATGGCTCCGATGAGCAGCAGAGCATGGAGCTGCCGAATATCGACGCACTGCGTCAGGACCTGCACCAGGAAACCAGCCATAGCTTTGCCGGACGCGAATGGCTCTTGATCTCCCGCCCCTCGGATATCAACGCCGAACTCAAGGCAAACGGGCAATTTATTGGCATTCTGATTGGCGGCTTTAGCTTCACCTTCGTATTAGCGATGTATCTGATAGGTCGCCAGCGCAGTGACGATGTATTGCGTGCTCGCGACGATCGTCTGATGAGCCAGAACGCGGTGCTTACGCAATTAGCCCGCTACGGACTTTCGCCCGAGCACGAAATATCCAGCCAGCTGCAGGAGTTGATTGCCACCGCTGCCGTTACACTCAAGATCGAACGTGTCGGCATCTGGATGCTTGAAGACAACAATACCCAGCTCAGCTGTAAATGCTTGTTCACGCGCAGCAGCGGCGAATTCAGCTTTAGTGGCTGCCTCGCCTCGGCCGACTACCCGGTTTACTTTGCCACCCTCAACCAGGGGCGAGGCTTTGCTGCTGACAATGCGCAAACCGATCCGCGCACAAGCGAATTCACTGAAAGCTATCTGAAACCGCTAGGCATCACCTCGATGCTGGATGTACCCATTCGTATTGGCGGCGTATTTGCCGGGATTGTCTGCCACGAGCATGTTGGACCGGCACGCATCTGGGCTCCGGACGAGCAGAACTTTGCCGCATCGATTGGCGATCTGGCTTCGCTGGTGATGGAAAGCGAAAAACGCCGGGATGCCGAGCGCGCTTTGCAAGAGTCTTACCAAGCGCTGGAGCAAAAGGTTTCGGAGCGTACGGAAGAGCTGCACCGCGCCAATGAAAGGCTGCGCCAACTGGACCAGCTCAAGTCCATGTTCATTGCCTCGAT
>DATJIB010000332.1:0-12142 GCA_035493575.1 Rhodocyclaceae bacterium
ATATTGATTACGCAAACGATCGGCATCAAAGATCGGCAAGGTGATCGCGATACCCAAGCCTGGCTGACGACTGCCGGCATCGAGGAAATCACCAAAGCCAATACTGGAGAAGCCTGCGAAGCCACGCAGATTGATGTTGGGATAGAACAGCGCCTTGGTCGACTCCATGCCATGCAGATTGGACTCAACCCTCCAGCGCGCAGCCACAATGTCAGCACGACGGCCGAGCAGTTCTATTGGCAACTCTTGCGGCAAGGCAACTTGATTGACTGGTGGCAGTGCGGCGTGAAGCTCATTCGTTGCATCAGGGCCGCGACCCAGCAATGCTGCAATAGCGTGGCGCGCTTGCGCGATCTGCTCATCCAGTGCAGCGCTATCACGACGATTTTCAGCCACTCCACTCTTCAGAGGTTCGAGATCGCCGGGCGCATCGATACCGGCCTGCACACGGCTTTGTTCAAGCTCAAGCAATTTGCCGCGTTGCTGGTTTTGTTGCTCGGCAATCTGTAATTGCTGCTGCAAGCGCGCCAATGCGAAATAGTGCTGTGCAACGTCCGCCGACAGCATGATGCGGGCCGCCTGGTGCTCGGCTTCAGTCGCGCGCAGTTCGCCCAGCGCAGCCTGGACGGCTTCGCCATTACGGCCAAAGAAATCCAGTTCCCAGCTCGCGTTCAGGCTCAGGTCGTTGATGCTTTGCGTGGTGCCGGCATAAGGTGGTGGCGTTGTTCCGTTTTCGCTGAAGCGCTCGCGGGTCGAAGACAGATTTGCATTCACTTGCGGATAACGCGCGCTGTCGATCACGCCTGCAATCGCTTTTGCCTTTTGCAAACGCGCATCGGCTTCCTTCAAGCCTGGATTGCCACGCAACGCATCATCAATCAAATGGTTCAGGGTCTCGTCGTTGAGCGACAGCCACCAGTCGCTTTGCGGCCATTCGGCCTTGATGTCTTTTGCACCCAATGCATTAGCTTCGAGCTTGACGCCTTCGGTGTGAATACCGGAGTAGCTGGCGCAAGCCGAAAGCACCAGGCTTAAAGTCAGTGCCGCAAGCGGCGCGATGGATTTGATTCTGCTCATGATGTGGCTTCCTTCTCATCAGCGCTGTTCAGATTGTCCAGGGCCTTGTGTACGAGCTTCTTGAATTGCTCGTATTCATCGGTGGTGAAGCCGGCCAGCATTCCATTCAGCACTTCGGACAGAACTTCAGGAATCACCGCCGCGATTTTTTCGCCTTCTGCGGTCAAAGCCAGATTGACGATGCGGCGGTCGGCTTCGGAGCGCACACGCTGGATCAAACCCTTGCTTTCGATACGATCGACCAGACGCGTCGTCGCGCCGGTATCGCCGCAGGTTGTGCGCGCCAGTTCGGCGGCGGTAGTGGCCTTGCCTTGTTGAATAAACAGCAAGGGCTTCCATTGCGCATCCGTCATGCCGTGCACGGCCATACGGTTCTCGACCGTTTGCGAGAGTTGCTGCGTCAGCGTGCGCAGCAGGTAACCGATGCTGTCCTCAACGCGGTAGCCCTTGGCGGTATAGAAAGTATGAGGAGTTTTCATAGTGATTGCCCAAACAGTGATTGCCTAGGCAGCAATATAGCTGCCTAGGCAGAGGCTGTCTACTGAATTTTGATTATTTTGTGAAAATAGAAACGGAAACTCTTTAAAAACAAAAGCCTGCGCAATTGCACAGGCTTTGCAGGCAGTTTAGAGCTGTAATCTAAGTGCCGATCAGGGCGTCGATCTCGTTAAAGGTCCGCGCCACCTCATGGCTGACAACCGGGATGCCGAGTTGGCGGGCAATTTGCGAGGCTGAGAAAATACCGCGCAACACCTCCTGTCCAGCCACCTCTTCCACCACTAGGGCATGCACACGCGTTACCGCTTTAAGCGTGGCGACGATATGCCCGACCTTGGCACCGGTGACCTCAGTAAATCGGAGTACCTGAACCTGATCGACGGGGGTCATCACGTCGCGGACTCGCAACTCATGGCGCATCACCCCAAGTTGCTCTGCCACGTGAACAGGTTTCGGACCAAGAAAATCTGCAGTCGCAATCACTCCGCAGATCTCGTCGTCATCAGTCGTTACCAGCAACAAGCGAACGCCGCGCAAGAGCATCGACTGGTTGGCGTCAGAGAGAAGATCATTGGGCGCGATCGTGGCGGCCGGTATTTTAGCCAGGTCAGTCATCACATCCAGCGCGGGCGAGTCTCCCCGCACCGGTAGAGGATTGTGCTCGTCCAGCACACGGCACCCTGCGGAAGCCATAGGGAATTGAGCGAGGGGGCTGTAGTTAGGATGTTCCATGATTGGCACCTCCACTTGACTACGCAAATCCATACCGAGACAAGGTTCACTCAGGCAAACGTTCACGCCTCTACATAACGACTGAAAGCGATTGCCGCACTCAAACCCCAGAAATCGCCGCCTCTATTTCAGCAAAGGTTCTCGCAGCTTCATGGCTGACCACGTGCACACCGAGTTGCCGCGCAATCTGAGAGGCTGAGAAAATGCCGCGCAGCATCTGATGGTCCTGACCCTGCTCAACCACAATGGCATGCACTCGGCTGACGGCCTTGAGCGTTGCCACGATATGCCCAACCTCAGCGCGCAACACGTCGCCCAGATCCAGCACCTCCATGCTTTCAACTGGTGTCATGACATCGGCAACACGCAGCTCATTACGTTTGATGCCGCGATGCTGGGCTACCTGCACCGGCTTTTCGCCAAGCAAATCGGCGGTCGTAATCACACCGCGAACTCGATCATCATGGCTGACGACGAGTAGCAGGCGCACGCCGCGCAAGAGCATGGACTGGTTGGCATCGGAAAGAGTGTCGTCCAGAGAAACCGTCGCTACCGGAATCTTGGAAAGGTCGGTCATCACCTCGACAGCCGGAGAGTCAGCGCGCACCGGCGTGGGATTGTGCGCATCCAGCACGTAACAACCAGCAGAGGAAATAGCAGCTTGGGCAAGAGGCTTGTAGCTTGGACGTTCCATGATCAACTCTCCACGTTGTGAGGAGACTTTGATCAGGACTTCTCTCGACCAAGAGCCTCCCTGCGTACACGAGATCAACTTGCTTCTCTCGTTTGCATCCGACCCGGACGAGTGTGCCTTGCATGGCTTACTGACTACTGACGCCTGTACTTCTCCGGGCCAGCCTGTAAATCCATTTTAGGCGCTGAAACGATTTGGACAAGCCCAAACCATTCCATTGCCCACAGAAACACGTAAAACTTTGTTGCGCTTACTTCAGGCGCGACAATATGCCATCCAATTGATCGAGACTTCCAAAACGAATTGTCAGCGAACCCGCACCTTTGCGATTAGCGCTGATCTTAACTGTGGCACCAAGTCCGTCGGAAAGTTCCTCTTCAAGACGTTGCAGATCACGATCGGCTTTCTTGCTTTGCTTGCCGATAGGCGGATTCAGCGTGTGGCTCACCGCACGTTCGGTATCGCGTACTGAATAACCCTTGTCGACAACCTGGGCCGCAATCGAACCCTGCTCGGCTTTTGGTAGCGCGAGCAATGCACGTGCGTGACCCATTTCCAGATCGCCTGCCATCAGCATGTCTTGCACAGGCTTGGCCAGTTGCAGCAAGCGCAGCAGGTTCGATGTTGCGGACCGCGAACGACCGAGGGCATCGGCTGCTTGTTGATGCGTCATGCCGAACTCATCGATCAAACGCTGAATACCCGTCGCTTCTTCGAGTGGGTTGAGATCTTCACGCTGAATATTTTCAATCAGCGACATAGCCAACGCATTCTCATCTGGAATATCGCGAATCAACACTGGCACTTCGGTGAGGCCCGCGATTTGCGAGGCGCGCCAACGACGTTCACCGGCGATGATTTCGAAGCGATTATTACCAACCGGCCGCACCGAGATCGGTTGAATCAAACCCTGCGCCTTGATCGAGGCAGCGAGGTCTTCCAACGAGCCTGGATCCATGCGCGTACGTGGCTGATATTTGCCTGGCTGCAACTGACCAACAGGCAATGTGTCCTGGCGCGAATTACTTTCGTCGGCGCCCGAGTTACCGGCCAGCAGTGCGTCCAGGCCGCGGCCTAGACCTTTCATCTTCGGTGGAGTCATAAATATCTTTCTACAATTTGCGATCGCACTCAGGCCTGCGGCCCAAGCGCGCCGATTTACTCAAATTCCTTCGATTTAACGCGCTCAATCAGTTCAGCAGCAAAGGCCTGATACGCCTGTGCACCCTTGGCGGCTTTGTCGAAAAGCACGCCGGGAATCCCGTGGCTAGGCGCTTCAGCCAAGCGCACATTACGTGGCACGATGGCTTTGAAAACCTTGTCGCCGAAATGCTCTTCGAGCTGTGCAGAAACTTGCGTAGCGAGAGTGCTGCGTGGGTCATACATCACGCGCAGCAAACCAATCACCTTGAGGTCGCGATTGAGATTGGCGTGCACCTTCTTGATGGTGTTAACCAGATCAGACAGACCTTCGAGTGCGTAGTACTCGCACTGCATCGGAATGATCACACCATGCGCTGCACACAAGCCGTTCAGGGTCAGCATGGAGAGCGACGGTGGGCAATCAATCAAGACAAAATCGTACTCGTCCTGATGTGGCGCCAAGGCGTCCTTGAGACGATTTTCGCGATTATCGAGACCAACCATTTCGACTTCTGCACCGGCCAGATCGCGATTGGCTGGAAGCACATCAAAGCTGCCTGTCGGCGAAGCGACTTTGGCTTCGGCATGCGAAGCCAGACCGACGAGCACGTGGTACACCGAGCGCGACAAGGAGCGCTTATCCACGCCGCTACCCATGGTCGCATTGCCCTGCGGATCAAGATCGATCAGCAAAGTTCGCTGGCCTTGCTGAGCCAAAGCGGCGGCCAAGTTCACTGTGGTGGTGGTCTTGCCGACCCCGCCCTTCTGGTTTGCTACTGCAAAAATGTGCACCTTAGCCTCTCCCCAAAACCAACAAATGTCGTTGCGCGTCAAACCCGGATACCAGCATGGGTTCGCTCTTTATTAGTTTCCAACCCTCAGGCAATGCCGCCACTTCTGCCTCTGGGTAGACGCCTTTCATGGCGTACAAAAAGCCTTCCGGCTTAGCCAGATCGCCCGACCAATTGACGAAGTCCTTGATCTCGGCAAAGGCTCTTGATATTACCCCATCGAAACTTTTCTTTGGCTCGTAGTCTTCGACTCGGCCAGAGTAAATACTTACATTAGAGAGGCCCAGTTCAATCTTTACCTGCTGCTGAAAGGCCGATTTCTTGGACACAGTTTCGATCAATGTCACCTGAATTTCCGGGCGTGCAATCGCCAAGGGAATGCCCGGCAAACCACCGCCACTGCCAACATCCGCCAGGGTTTTCAAATCATGCGGCAGGAAGGGGGCGACCACCAAGGAGTCGAGCAGATGCTGAACCAGCATCTCTTCCGGGTCGCGAATCGCGGTCAGATTGTAAGTGCGATTCCATTTGATCATCAGGGCCTGATAGGCCAACAATTTTTCTACGGATTCAGGCGACAAGGCAACACCCATCGCCGCCGCACGCATGCGGAGAGTCTCTTGCTGCTTGCTCATGCGCTCTTTTTTTCCTGCCGGCTAGCGGCCAGGGAGCGGCGCTTGAGATGAACCAACAATAAAGAAATGGCTGCAGGGGTGATGCCCTGAATGCGCGAAGCCTGACCTATGGTTTCCGGCTTTTGCTGGCTCAGCTTCTGTTTGACCTCGATCGACAGGCCATGCACTTCCATATAGTCAAAGTCGGCCGGAATACGCAAATCTTCACTGGCGCGACTTTTCTCGACTTCATCCTTCTGACGCTCGACATAGCCGTGATACTTGGCCTGGATTTCGAGCTGCTCAATGATAACGGGCTCAGTCACAGCTTCGCCCGCACCGGGCAAGGACATCAGCGCTGTGTAACCAACCTCGGGACGGCGCAGCAGTTCAAACAGCGAATATTCGTGCTCGATATTTTTGCCCAAAACACGCACAGACTCATGTGCTGCAAGGGTTTCCGGGCGCACCCAGGTTTTCTTGAGGCGCTCTGCCTCGAGCGCCACGGCATCGCGTTTGCGGTTGAACGCATCCCAGCGCACATCATCAACCAGGCCGAGTTCGCGACCAATTTCGGTCAAGCGCAAGTCGGCATTGTCTTCGCGCAGGCTGAGGCGATACTCGGCGCGGCTGGTAAACATCCGGTACGGTTCGGTCACGCCACGGGTGATCAGATCATCGGCAAGCACGCCCAGATAGGCTTCATCACGACGCGGCGACCAGGCCTCTTTTTCGGCAGCAAAACGCGCTGCGTTCACGCCGGCCAGCAGACCTTGAGCCGCCGCCTCTTCATAACCGGTGGTGCCGTTGATCTGGCCAGCGAAGAACAAACCGCTGATCGACTTGGTCTCAAACGACGCCTTGAGGTTGCGCGGATCGAAGTAGTCGTATTCGATGGCGTAGCCCGGACGCAGGATATGTACATTCTCCAGACCCTTGATCGAGCGCACCAGCTGCAGCTGCACGTCAAAAGGCAAGGAGGTGGACACACCTTGTGGGTAGTACTCGTGAGTGGTCAGGCCTTCCGGCTCCAGGAAAATCTGGTGACTATCTTTGCCGGCAAAGCGGTGAATCTTGTCTTCGATGGATGGGCAGTAGCGCGGCCCCACCCCTTCGATCACGCCGGTAAACATGGGTGAACGATCCAGTCCGCCGCGGATGATGTCGTGGGTCTGAGCGTTGGTATGCGTGATCCAGCAAGGCACTTGGCGCGGATGCTGGGCGGCGTTGCCGAGGAAGGAGAACACGGGCACCGGATCATCGCCGGGCTGCTCCTGCATCACCGAAAAGTCGATGGTGCGGCCATCCAGGCGTGGCGGTGTGCCGGTCTTAAGACGCCCCACCGGCAAAGCCAGGTCGCGCAAGCGCGCGCCCAAAGTCATGGCCGGTGGATCACCGGCACGGCCACCAGAATGATTTTCCAGGCCGACATGAATACGGCCATTAAGGAAGGTGCCCGCAGTCAGCACGACCGACTTGCCGCGGAAGGTAATACCCAGCTGGGTCGTGGCGCCAGTAACACGATCGCCCTCAACGGTCAGGTCATCAACCGCTGCCTGGAACAAGGTCAGGTTTGGCTGATTCTCCAGACGCTTGCGAATAGCCGCCTTGTAGAGAACGCGGTCAGCCTGAGCACGCGTCGCACGCACTGCCGGACCTTTGGACGCATTCAGGATACGGAATTGAATCCCGCCCTCGTCCGCAGCCGCGGCCATGGCCCCGCCCAGAGCATCAACCTCCTTGACCAGATGGCCTTTGCCAATCCCGCCAATGGAAGGATTGCAGGACATCTGTCCCAGCGTTTCAATGTTGTGCGTGAGCAGCAAAGTCTTGGCGCCAGTGCGCGCCGAAGCAAGCGCAGCCTCGGTTCCGGCGTGGCCGCCGCCAATCACAATCACATCAAAATGGTCTGGATACAACATGGAAATCTGCCTGAAAACTGCGGCACTGCGAAAGTGCGGAGAGGCGCAATCATACGCTGATCAGTCGTAAATACCAAAGCCCATAGGTTTCACGTGAAACAGTACCGTTAGGCTGATCGGCCTAACGTGCTCGGCAAAAAACCAACTACGCTGGAGTACCACCTTTCTTTCTGCTTACACGGAGCCAGCTATGAAGACCTATCGCCTCCTGCTCCTCTGCGTCGGCTTGGCATGCTCGGCCACCGCCCACGCCACCAATTGGCTCGCCACTCAAATCGTATCCCAAGAAGGATGGTCGGCCGGCCAAGTCTATGGTCTCAACAATCTGGGGCAGGTGATCGGCACCATCGATCCACCCCCACCTCCGCCTTTCGGGATATTTGAAACCGTTCCAATGGGCTTCGTGACCGGGCCCAACGGTAAAGGCATGCAAGCCATAGACCCCAACTACTCGCCCTACATAGAGTATTGCCATGGTTGCCATACTACCTATACACCCCGCGCCATCAATGATGCCGGCCAAGTCGTGGCGAGCACATTCAGCTCTTTCTCAATGGACAGCACCCTCCAGCTGACCAACCCTGGTGGCTGGATCACGTTGCCCACCCCCCCAAGCAGCCTAGGGATTGGCAGTGTTGCACTGAACAACAGCGGGCAAGTCGCCGGAACATTTATCCACTGGGCGCCCGCGAGTTTCGTTACCGATGCCAATGGCAGCAACCCCCATGCGCCAGCTATGCTGGACAATAGCTACGACAGTTACATCACTGGCATCAACGATCACGGTCAGCTACTTGTTGCGGGCGTGCTCGCGGGAACCTCGGAATTCAAGCACTTTGTCAGCGGGCCCAATGCCACCGGCGTGGCATTTGAAGTGGGCAGCGGCACGCGCGGACTCAACAACACGGCCCAGCTTTTCGGCAATTATGTTAACAGCAATGGTGATCAGGCCAGCTTTGTCACGGGGGCCAATGGTGTCGGCTTTACCGATATCGGCAGCTTGGGCGGGCCCACCTTCGCCAACGCCATCAACAACAATGGATTAGTCGTTGGTTACTCGGACGGCAAGGCCTATGTGTACGGCTACCAAGGTGGGGGAATTGTCGATCTCAATCAATTGGTCAAATTACGCACGGGGGAGTTTCTTTCTGAAGCCGCAGATATCAACGACCGGGGCCAGATTGTTGCCATGAGCAACCTTGGTCACATGTACCTGCTCTCGCCAGTACCCGAGCCCGCCACCTATCTCATGCTGCTCTGCGGATTGGCGTATTTGATTTATAAAACGCGGGGCCAACCGACAAGCTCCATAAGTTTCACGTGAAACACTTAGAGAAACGTGTCCCAAGCAAACTTGACGATCAGCACCGTAACGACCAATAGAAACAATTTGCGCACAAAGCCGCTGCCATGCTTCAGCGCCAAAACACTACCAAGCTGGGCGCCCGCCACATTGCATAACGCCATCCCACCCGCGAGCAGCCACAGCACATGCCCGGTCGGGCCGAAGTAAAGCAAGGCCGCGGCATTGGTGGAGAGATTCACGATCTTGGCCGCACTGGTCGCGCGCAAGAAATCCAGTCCAAAGAAACGAACAAACAGGAATAGCAGAAAGCTACCCGTGCCCGGGCCAAAGAACCCGTCGTAGAAACCAATGCCCGCACCAAGCAGCAAAGCCCCGAGCAGATGGCGCCGGCCATGCGCCAAACCCTGATCATCCTGCCCAAAGTCTTTGCGCACAAAGGTATAGATCGCCACGGCGATCAACAAGACCAGAACCAGCGGCCTCGCCCACGCTTTGGGCAACAGCGCCACACACATGGCGCCAGCAAAGGAAAACATAAATGCGGTTAGCGCCGCCAGTAGCGCAAGCCGCCATGGCACTTCTACCCGCCTTACATAACGCAACGTGGCGGAAAAAGTGCCGCAAATTGAGGCCAGCTTATTGGTACCGAAGATCGTAGCCGGCGCCAACTCTGGCAGGGCCGAGAATAAGGCCGGGATTTGAATCAGGCCGCCACCGCCCACGACTGCATCAACCAGGCCAGCAAAGAACGCCGCCGGCAACAGCAGAAGCAGGTCGGCCGCTTCCATTATTTACCGATACAGAAGCGCGAGAAGATTTCGCCAAGCAGATCGTCCGGGGTGAATTCACCCGTGATTTCGCTGAGGGATTGCTGGGCCTGACGCAGTTCTTCAGCACAAAGCTCAAGCTGACGTAATTGCTCGCCGGCCTTGGTCAAAAATTGTGTTGCTTTGGCAATGGCCGACAGATGGCGTTCACGCGCCAGGATCACATCTTCGCCGTGACCCACCCAACCGGCTACACGCAACAGCTCATCGTGCAACAGGTTGATGCCCAGGTCCTGCTTGGCCGATAGCCAGATGTGGACCTGCCGGTTTTCCATATAGCGCTTGGGCGCCTGCCCGGCCAGATCGCATTTGTTGTGAATCACGATGCGCGGCAACTTGTGTGGCAGCTTCACGCCCACGGCATGATCGGCTGGCGTTTCGCCAGTGCGGGCGTCGACCAGTTGCAAGACCATATCGGCCTTTTCAATTTCTTTCCAGGTGCGCTCGATACCGAGCTGTTCAACCTTGTCCTCGGTATCACGCAAACCGGCCGTATCGATCACATGCAGCGGGATGCCTTCGATCTGAATCGTCTCGCGCAGAGTGTCGCGCGTAGTGCCCGCCAGCTCGGTCACAATGGCCCGCTCTTCGCCTGCCAGACGATTCAGCAAGGAAGACTTGCCCACATTCGGCAAGCCCGCCAGAACCACGTGCAGGCCCGTTCTTAAGAGGCTGCCTTGACGGGCGCGTGCCGCCAAAGCGGCGATCTCAATATTCAGGCGTTGCAAGCGCTGGCTGGCATCGGTATCGCGGATGACGTCGATCTCTTCTTCCGGAAAATCCAGCGTCGCCTCGACCAGCATGCGCAGCTCGATCAGCTGCTCAACCAGGCTATGGATGGCCTTGGAAAACTCGCCCGACAATGAGCGCTGCGCTGAACGCACGGCTCCTGTTGTGGTGGCATCGATCAGATCGGCAATTGCTTCAGCTTGCGCCAGATCGAGCTTGTCATTGAGGAAGGCTCGTTCGCTGAACTCACCGGGCCTGGCAATCCGCGCACCCAACTCAAGGCAGCGTTGCAGCAACATCTGCATCACCACAGGACCGCCATGGCCCTGAAGCTCAATCACGTCTTCGCCGGTAAACGAATTCGGGCCCGGGAAAAACAACAACAAGCCCTGATCAATCACGCTGCCATCTGCAGCCTTGAAGCTGGCCAGCGTAGCTTGGCGTGGCGTCACATCGCGGCCACAAATAGAAAAGGCGAACTCACTGAGCTCGCCTCCGGAGACCCGCACCACCCCGATGCCACCACGCCCTGGGGCGGTGGCTATCGCGGCGATGGTGTCTGGCTTACTTGGCGTTAGCACGCTCAATCGAACGCGTAACGTGCCATTGCTGCGCAATCGACAACAGGTTATTCACGGTCCAGTACAGCACCAGACCCGACGGGAACCACAGGAACATGACCGTGAAAATAACCGGCATGAACATCATCACCTTAGCCTGAACAGGATCAGGTGGGGTCGGGTTCAAACGCATCTGGAAGAACATGGTGGCGCCCATAATCAGCGGCAGCACGAAGAATGGATCCTTGACCGACAAGTCGGTCAGCCAACCCAGCCATGGCGCATTACGCATTTCCACAGTACCCAAGAGGACCCAGTACAGCGAAATGAATACCGGAATCTGCACCAGCACCGGCAAGCAACCACCGATAGGATTGATCTTCTCGCGCTTGTATAGCTCCATCATCTCTTGATTCTGGCGGGCACGATCGTCTTTGAAGTTTTCCTTGATCTTGGCCATCATCGGCGTGACCACGCGCATGCGGGCCATGGACTTATAGCTGGCAGCAGAGAGCGGGAAGAAGATCAACTTCAAGATCATGGTCAGAACAATAATGGTCCAACCCCAGTTACCCAGCACCGCGTGAATCTGTTCCATCACCCAGAACAACGGCGAGGCAATAATCGTCAACACGCCATAATCAACCACCAGATTCAAACCTGGGGCCACGGCAGCCAATTTGTTTTGTTCTTGCGGGCCAGCATACAGCGGCACATTCACCTTGGCAGTCGTGCCTGGAGCAATCGTCTCGAGCGGGAACTTCACGCCGGAACGGAACAGGTCAGCACCCATCTTGTCGATGTAGAACTCACGTTCCATCTTGCCTTGTGGCAACCAAGCCGAGACAAAGTAATGCTGAACCACGCCGATCCAGCCGTTGTCGGCCTTGTGCGCAAACTTGGCCTTGTCCTTGGTGATATCGCTAAAACTAACCTTCTGGTACTTATCGGCTTCGGTATAGACAGCCGGGCCAGTAAAGGTGCTCACGCCACCCAGCAGACCATGGGCCTGGCCTTCCGGTTCCTTGCCGTCACGGATGGTCTGGAAGTAAGCGTAAGGCGTAACTGCTGCAGAGCCAGTGTTGGTGATCTCGTAGCTCACGTCAATAGTGTAGCTGCCGCGCTTGAAGGTGTAGATCTTGGCGACCTTGAGACCGTTGGCAGCTGGTGCTGTCAAACGCACTTCCAGCGTGTCATCACCCTCGCCCAGCGTGTACTCACTCTTGGCAAGACTGAATGCTGTCTTGTG
>DATJIB010000333.1:0-6872 GCA_035493575.1 Rhodocyclaceae bacterium
CACATCTTCGGTGAAGGCGGCGGAGACAGGATGGGCAAGGACTACAACGTCGAGCTGCTGGGTTCCCTGCCGCTCGACATCCACATCCGCGAGCAGGCCGATTCCGGCCAGCCGACCGTCGTGGCCGACCCGGACGGTCGCACCACGCAGATCTACAAGCAGATCGCCCGCCGCGTGGCGGTCAAGATTGCCGAGCAGGCCAAGGAAATGAGCAGCAAGTTCCCCAATATTGTTGTACAGAAAAATACCTAAGCCTGTCCTGGCAAGGCGGTAATAGGGTTGCACCCCCCCGAAAAGAGCGGATAATCCGCTCTTTTCGTTTTTTCAGCGCCGCAAAGGCATTGATGAGGATGGCATGAGCATCAAATCGGATAAGTGGATACGCCGTATGGCGGAGCAGCACGGCATGATCGAGCCTTTTGAGCCCTCTCTGGTACGTGAGGCCGATGGCAAGAAGATCGTCTCCTACGGGACCTCAAGCTATGGCTACGATATTCGCTGCGCGCCGGAATTCAAGGTGTTCACCAATATCAACTCAACCATCGTCGACCCAAAGAATTTCGACCCGAACTCCTTCGTCGAAATGAATGGTGACTATTGCATCATTCCGCCAAACTCGTTTGCGCTGGCCCGTACCGTTGAGTATTTCCGCATTCCGCGCAGCGTCCTGACGATCTGCTTGGGTAAAAGCACCTACGCTCGCTGCGGCATCATCGTCAATGTCACGCCGTTTGAGCCCGAGTGGGAAGGATACGTAACACTGGAGTTCTCGAACACCACGCCATTGCCGGCCAAGATTTACGCGGGCGAGGGCTGCGCTCAGGTGTTGTTTTTTGAGTCCGATGAAGTTTGTGAGACTTCATACAAAGACCGCGGCGGCAAATATCAAGGACAAGTCGGTGTAACTTTGCCAAAAATATAAAAATGAAACGCATCCTCAGTTTCGTTGAGGATTAATCGGTGTTTGTGTATATTGACACCTCGATTCCGTTAGAGGTGTCTGATGCGTAAACTTTTAATTGTAATTGCAATGCTCTTTGGTTTGATTGCTCAAGCTGAAGCACTGAACTCAACAGCAGTCATCACGGCCGATAACCACTACGGCCTGTTTATTGGTAATGCCACCGGCAGCAACCTCCAGTTTATTGGCCGTAATGAAATTGGACCGTATGGCTCAGCTCCAAATGGGGGGTCGAATTGGTATTTCCCAGAGGCTTTTTCCTTTGATGCTCGTCCTGGGGACTATTTATACGTTGTGGCCTGGGATGATCGCCAGGCAGCGTCTGGAAGCGGTCACTTTCTGATGGCTTCATTTACAACGCCAAATGGCGTCGTAGTGACCACCAAATCCGACTGGGTTTTCAAATCTACAGATGCAGGGTTTCCAGGCGACTATGGCCCCGTGCCACCTACAGCCGACCTGTTGGCAATGATCAATAGCGGCTCATGGTCTGATGTGCAAGCCGAAATCAACCAGTCTTACTTGTTATCCCGCGGGAATTTCGATCCGCAAACTAGGCAGATCTGGAGTGACGCGATCGTCGGTGCTAGCACTGGATATGTTCTATTCAGAAGTGATCTTGTTATTTCCGATCCCCTTCCATTCGTTGTGGCCGAGCCCGATATGCTGGCGATATTCGGCATCGGTGTATTGGGGTGTGTTGCGGGATGTCGCCGTAAAAAAGTTGTAATGCTAAACTAAGCATTGGTGTGTATGCTTGTATGAAATTGGGGTGCTTAGCACCCCAATTTTTTTGGTGCGGGGATTTGCTCTGCATTTTGGTTTTCAGTCGGCAACAACAGAGGTCGTAATGCGCTTCCACTTTCCTATCATCATCATCGACGAAGACTTCCGTTCGGAAAATGCTTCGGGTCTGGGTATACGCGCACTGGCTGAGGCTATCCAGAAAGAAAGCATCGATGTGCTGGGCGTGACCAGTTACGGTGACCTGACCTCGTTTGCTCAGCAACAAAGCCGCGCTTCGGCGTTCATCCTGTCGATTGACGATGAAGAGCTTGCACTGGATGAGGAAGACACGATTGCCGAGCTGCGTGCCTTCGTCGAAGAGATACGCTACAAGAATGCTGAGATCCCGATCTTCCTGCACGGCGAGACGCGTACCTCGCGGCATATCCCGAACGATATTCTGCGCGAGCTGCATGGCTTCATTCACATGTATGAAGACACGCCGGAGTTCATTGCCCGGCACGTCGTGCGCGAAGCCAAGTCCTATGTTGACTCATTACCACCGCCTTTCTTCCGCGCACTGACGGATTATGCCGCCGACGGTTCGTATTCATGGCATTGCCCCGGGCACTCCGGTGGCGTTGCATTTCTGAAGTCACCTGTGGGCCAGATGTTCCATCAGTTCTTTGGCGAGAACATGCTGCGCGCTGACGTGTGTAATGCTGTTGAAGAATTGGGTCAGCTGCTCGACCATACTGGTCCAATCGCGGCCTCGGAACGTAATGCCGCGCGCATTTTCAATGCCGACCACTTGTTCTTCGTCACCAACGGTACTTCGACGTCGAACAAGATTGTGTGGCACTCAACCGTTGCGCCGGGCGATATCGTTATCGTCGACCGCAACTGTCACAAGTCGATCCTGCACGCCATCATGATGACCGGCGCGATTCCGGTGTTCCTGATGCCAACCCGCAACAACTTCGGCATCATCGGTCCGATTCCGAAGGCTGAGTTCAGCTGGGAAAGCATCCAGAAGAAAATTGCCGCCCATCCATTTGCCAGTCAGGTCAAAGGCAAGCCGCGCGTGCTGACGATTACGCAAAGTACTTACGACGGCATTCTCTACAACGTTGAATCGATCAAGGACGAGCTCGACGGCAAGATCGATACCCTGCACTTCGACGAAGCGTGGCTGCCGCATGCTGCCTTCCATGATTTCTACGGCGACTATCACGCCATCGGTGCTGATCGTCCGCGCTGCAAAGAGTCCATGGTGTTTTCGACGCAGTCGACGCATAAGTTGCTGGCCGGCCTCTCGCAAGCTTCGCAGATCCTGGTGCAGGACGCGGAGAACAACAAGCTTGACCGCGATGTGTTCAATGAGGCTTACCTCATGCATACATCCACTTCACCGCAGTACTCCATCATTGCTTCCTGCGATGTGGCTGCAGCCATGATGGAAGAGCCAGGTGGTCCCGCTCTGGTTGAGGAGTCGTTGACTGAAGCACTGGATTTTCGCCGTGCCATGCGCAAGGTCGATGAAGAGTGGGGCGCTGGCTGGTGGTTCAAAGTCTGGGGCCCGGACGACTTGTCCGAAGAGGGTCTGGAAGAGCGCGATGCCTGGATGCTCAAGCCCGGTGCGCGTTGGCATGGCTTTGGTGATTTGGCGGAAGGGTTTAACCTGCTCGACCCAATCAAGGCCACCATCATTACGCCTGGCCTGGATGTCGGCGGTGACTTCGCTGCCGATGGCATCCCAGCAGCCATCGTCACCAAATATCTGGCTGAGCATGGCGTGATCATCGAGAAGTGCGGCCTGTATTCCTTCTTCATCATGTTCACCATCGGCATCACCAAGGGGCGCTGGAATACCCTGGTGACGGCGCTGCAACAGTTCAAGGATGATTACGACAAGAACCAGCCGCTCTGGAAAGTGCTGCCGGAGTTTGTCGCCAAACATCCACGCTACGAGCGCATCGGCCTGCGCGATCTGTGCCAGCAAATCCATGATGTGTACAAGGCCAACGATGTGGCACGTCTGACCACGGAAATGTATTTGTCCGACATGATTCCGGCAATGAAACCATCCGATGCATTTGCCAAGATGGCGCATCGTGAAATCGAACGCGTGCCGATTGACGAGATTGAGGGCCGTATTACCGCGATGCTGGTAACGCCGTACCCACCAGGTATTCCGCTTTTGATTCCAGGTGAGCGCTTCAATCTCAAGATCGTAAATTACCTGAAGTTTGCGCGCGATTTCAATGACCGCTTCCCGGGCTTTGAGACCGACATTCACGGGCTGGTGAAAGACGATGGCTCGGGCAATCTGGGTTACTACGTGGATTGCGTCCGGCAATAGACTCAGTGCGGCCGGTGTAGGTGTTGTGTTAATGAGACGGGCTATTTAATTCCTGTATTTCTGCAGCTTCATTTATTTAATGTGACTCTGCCTAAAAATTAGGCGGAGTCACATGTTTTGTGCGATATGTGCACAAACTTCATTGTGAAGATGTGTGAAGTGCATCGCGTTTGCCCGACGCGCGCCATTAGTCTGATTATTTGTAGGAAAACGCAAATCTATTGCAACTTCTAAGCGCATTGTTTTCAGTGGCGATGTCCAAGGTTTCTTGATACATTCACAAAAAACAAGACCTTAGGGGGTTGGGGTGATTTCCAAAAAGTTAATCGCAATTGCGCTCGCCAGCGCTTTTGTAGCCTTTGATGCGCAAGCGGCAGATGCCTTGTTAACGCAGGGCGCACAACTCATGCAAGCGGGTAACGCCAAGGCCGCATATGCCTTGCTCGAACCGCAAGAAGAAAAGCGCGCCGGCGATAAGGATTTCGATCTGCTTTTCGGCTTGGCCGCCCTGGATGTTGGTCAGAACACTCGTGCAATCTTTGCCCTTGAGCGCGTGTTGGCGCTAGACCCTCAAAATGCGCGTGCCCGTGCTGAAATTGCCCGCGCTTATTTAGCGGTAGGTGAAGCGCAAGCGGCCAAAACTGAGTTTGAAGCTGTCAAGAAGCAAGGCGTGCCACCCGAGGTTGAACAAACTATCGACCGTTTTCTTTCTGCCGTCGAACGTATTGAGAATGAAGGCAAGACCAGTTTTCGCGGCTATGTCGAAGCAACTATCGGCTACGACACCAACGTAAATGCCGCACCTGCGCGCACCGAAGTGGCCGTGCCGGCGTTCGGCAATTTACCTTTCACTTTGACCTCATCTAGCCGCGCAACCAAAGACTCATTCCAGAGTATTGGCGGCGGCTTCAACTTTACCGTGCCAGTCAATCGTGAGCTGGCGATTGTCGGCGGTGTGTCCGGTGCGCAGCGCTGGAATGATACGGTTTCTGCGGTTGATCTATTGAATGCAGATGGCAATGTTGGCGCTGTCTATACTTTGGGCAAGGATGTTTATTCTTTATCCGCTCAATTCAGCACTCTTGTTCTCGAGAATGATCGTTACCGTGAAGCGGCCGGGCTCTCGGGCCAGTGGCAACACAATATTGATGCGCGTAATCAGGTCAGTGTCTTTGTGCAATACAGCGACCTCAAATATATTCAGCAGTCAGTCCGCGATGCCGAGCGCTGGGTAGTCGGTACCAGCTATGCGCATGCCTGGCGTGATGGCTTGATCGGCTATGGCAGCTTCTATGCGCTGAAAGAAAAAGTACGCCATCCAGAGTTGGTGCCGGATCTTGGTCTGGATGGTTATGGCGTGAGGCTAGGTGGGCAGATGCGCTGGAATGACGATACGGTTTTGTTTGCTAATGCGTCCTATGAAGATCGACGCTATGGCGGTACCGATCCGGCCTTTCTGGTTACCCGAAATGACCAGCAACTGAACCTGAATGTCGGCGCCACCTATCAGCTGAAGAAAAACTGGAAGTTGACTGGGCAGTATTCCTATACCGATCAGCGTTCAAACATTGATATCAACGCCTATGACCGCGATGTGATCTCGGCAACGGTTCGTTACGACTTCTGATTTCTGCTATTGAGTAAGTGGGAAAATAATATGACTTCGCAATTCCGCCTCAAGAACCATGTCTTGCTGATGGCATTAGCCGCGGTGTATCCAGTTACGGGTTACACGGCTGGCGCGGCCCGAATTGAGTTTGCTGCGGGCAGTGTGGTCGCGATCACTTCATCAGGCGGCCAGCGTGCATTGGGCAAAGGTTCGGAACTAGAGTCCGGCGAGACGGTGCGAACCGGCGATGGTGCGCGGGCGCAATTGAAGTTCAGTGATGGCGCCATGATGTCGCTGCAGCCGCAAACAGAATTCCGGATTGATGAATACAAGTTCAACGGCAAAACCGATGGTGAAGAGCGTGGCTTCTTCAGCCTGATCCGTGGCGGCTTGCGCACCATCTCCGGTCTGGTGGGCAAGGGCAAGCGCGATAACTACCGCGTCAGTACAGCGGTCGCGACCATCGGTATTCGCGGTACGGAATATTCCGCAGTCTTTACCGGCGGTACCAATGGCAATCTGAATTTGTCGACGGGCGAAGGCGCGGTCGAAATTTGTAACTCCGGCGGTTGCGTAATTATCTCGAGCGGTGAGTCGGCAGTGGTGACCGGGGTGACCCCGCCAAAACGTACGGAGGTGCGCCCGTCCTTGCCGCCAGCTACGACATCAACGCCGGCTGCAGTTGTGTATAGCACCAGTGATGATAGAAATTCCGGCGGCGGGAGTACCTTGTTGGGCAAAGATCTGGTCAGCGGCCCAGACTACATGATTGCATGGCTGGCCACATCGGGCGGTTATGTACAAAATCCCCACAAAGAATTGGCATCATCTGCGACTTTCGACCCTGGTTCTAAGCTGATCAACTTTGACGCCCCTAGTGGTAACTATCGAGATGCCGTGGTCACCAGCGCGTTTTCGATCGATGGGGTCATCGGTTGGGGTATCTGGAGCAGTGGTGGTTACTCCTCCTATATCCCAGTCACCAGTTTGCATTACGTTGTGGGCACCCCAACGAGTACGAGTGACCTCAATAACCTGTCGGGCATGGATGCGACCTACCGTATGGTTGGCTACACTGCACCGACATCCTCAGACGGTTACGCCGTGACCGGATTGACCAGTGATTTGACCGCGCACTTTAGTAGTTCAAGTGTTGATGTCAATATGGCAATGAAAGTCAACAATACGCCTATGTCGTTCTCCGTTTCTGGTTC
>DATJIB010000334.1:0-7699 GCA_035493575.1 Rhodocyclaceae bacterium
TGTAGCCGATGAACATGACGCGCGACTCGGCATCACGCACGGCAGTCAGCACACGGCCAAACTTTGAAGTACTGAGATAGCGACCTAGCAACAAGGTCAGCATCAGCACCACAGCAGTGATGGCGAACAAGGAAGCGCGCATGCCGGGACTGGTGATGCCAAAACCCAGAATACGCTTGAAGTCGGTAAAGCCATTATTGCCGCCAAAGCCGGTTTCGTTGCGGAATAAGAGCAGCATGAAAGCGTAAGTCATGGCCTGGGTGATGATGGAGAAATACACACCCTTGATGCGTGAGCGGAAAGCGAAGAAGCCGAACACGAAAGCGAGTAGGGCAGGCACAGCGACAACCAGGACCATGGCCCACAGGAAGTGGTCAGTGCCATGCCAATACCAGGGCAGTTCTTTCCAATCGAGGAAGACCATGAAGTCGGGCAGGTCGGATTTATAAACGCCGTCACGCCCGATCGAGCGCATCAGATACATGCCGAAGGCGTAACCGCCGAGCGCAAAGAACACGCCGTGGCCCAAGGACAGAATGCCGGTGTAGCCCCAGATCAAATCCATGGCGACGGCCACAATGGCGTAGCACATGATCTTGCCGCCAAGCGTGATCACATAGTCGGAGACATGCAGCGGGCTATCCGGCGGCGTGTACAGATGCAGTATTGGCAATAGCACGACGGCGATTGCCGCGAAGATGCCAAGCGCGAGCCAGCCTTTCTTGGGCATGGCGCTGAGGAAACGAATAATAAATGGGGTTCGCATAGTTGTCATGATTTAGCTATCTACAAACCGGCCCTTGAGTGCGAACAGACCCTGAGGACGCTTTTGGATGAAGATGATGATGAAGACCAGCACCAGAATCTTGGCAATCACAGCGCCGAGCCAGCCTTCAATGAATTTGGTAACGATCCCCAAGCCCAGCGCGGCCCAGACTGCCCCGGCCAATTGCCCGCCACCGCCTAGCACCACCACCAGGAAGGAATCGACGATATAGCCCTGGCCCATATCGGGCCCGACGTTGGCGATTTGCGAGAGCGCCACGCCACCGAGGCCAGCGATACCGGCGCCGAGTGCAAAGGCTAGGGTATCGATACGTGAAGTCGGCACGCCAACACAACCGGCCATGGGGCGGTTCTGCGTCACGGCACGAACGAACATGCCAAGGCGTGTCTTCTTCATCAAGGCCCAAACCAGCAGCAGTACAAACATCGAGAAGCCAATGATGAAGACACGGTTCCACGGCAACATCACGCCACTGAACACCTCAACCCCACCCGACATCCAGGATGGATTGGAGACTTCGACGTTCTGTGCACCGAATAAAACACGAGCCGCCTGAATCAGAAACAGGCTGATCCCCCAGGTCGCCAGCAAGGTCTCAAGCGGCCGACCGTAGAGAAAGCGAATCACGGTACGCTCCAGAATCACGCCAACCAATGCGGCGGCAAAGAAGGCGGCCGGAATCGCAGCCACGACATACCAATCTTCATAGGCCGTGAAATAGTGGCGGAAAACGGATTGCATGCCGAAGGTGGCATAGGCACCCACCATCAGCAATTCGCCGTGAGCCATATTGATCACGCCCATGACGCCGTAGGTGATCGCCAGACCCAAGGCGGCCAGCAAGAGAATGCTGCCCAGGGAAAGCCCTGAAAAAATCCGTGCCGCCGCGTCGCCCCAGGCGAGGCGTTTTTCAACAGCACGTAGTGACTCAAACGCAGCCAGACGAATCTTCGAGTCCGGCTCATTGGCCTCGTCGATCATGGGCGCCAACAGATTGCGGGTGTTTGAGTTGGAGCTATCTGCCAGTGCCTGGACTGCTGCAAGACGGACGGCGCTGTCTTCACTCTTCAGATTGATCTGTGCGTCGACCAGGACCAACAGCTTCTTGATCTTCGCGTCTTTTTCGCTGCTGAGCGCCTTGCTCACAATCGGCGCCAGTTCGGGACTCGGATCGTTCTGCAGCTCTTTAGCCGCGGCCAGGCGTATTTTGTAATCCGGATCAAACAAACGCAGGCCAGCCAGGGCTGCATCGAGCTCGGTGCGAATACGGTTGTTGATGGATATACCTTCAGGATTTTCCGGAGCGGGTGTGATCTCTGCGCCGGTGGCAGCATCGATGGCCTTATCACCCTCCATGAAGAACACCTTCAGGGTCTTACCTTCGCCACTCGAAAACAGGGCGTCGTCGCCCAATGCTTTAAGCACTCGAGCAGCCTCAGGGCTGGCCAGTGTGCCGAGTTTTTGAATGGCTACAATTTTGTCGTCGGACTCTTCGGCTGCCAATTGCGCAACCAGAGCCGGATCAAGAGGAGTGACTGCATCGGCGGCATATATGTTCAAGGAACACAATGCGAGCAATACAGTTAGGGCATAAGTGACGAATGATTTCATCGTGTCTTCAAAAAAATGTACATCCGCCGCCCTGCGACGGATGTACGAACTAGGGAAAGCTTCGCAGGCATCTTCCCAAGGAGAAATCGAAAAAACTGCTGGAGTGCCGAAGCACTCCAGCTTCCTACATTTACTCCGGCTCACCCTTCTTCTTGTCGTTGCCTGGAATGTAAGGGCTCCATGGTGCTGCCTTGACTGGACCCTTGGTCTTCCATACGACATTGAACTGGCCATCAGCCTTGACTTCGCCGATGAACACTGGCTTGTGCAGATGGTGGTTCTTTTCATCCATCTTGATGGTGAAGCCCGATGGTGCCTTGAAAGTTTGACCTGCCATCGCAGCGATCACCTTATCGGTATCGGTGGACTTGGCCTTCTCGACTGCTTGAGCCCACATATGGATGCCAATATAGGTGGCTTCCATTGGGTCATTGGTCACAACGCTGTCAGCCTTAGGCAGGTTCTGCTTCTTGGCCCAGTCCTTATACATCTTGATGAAGGCAGTGTTCTCTGGATTCTTCAGCGACTCGAAGTAGTTCCATGCAGCCAGATGACCAACCAGCGGCTTGGTATCCACACCGCGCAGCTCTTCTTCACCCACCGAGAATGCAACCACTGGCACATCCTTGGCCTTCAGACCGGCATTGCCCAGTTCCTTGTAGAAAGGAACATTGGAGTCGCCATTGATGGTTGATACCACAGCGGTCTTCTTGCCTTCGCCAGCAAACTTCTTGATCTTGGCGATGATGGTTTGATAGTCGCTATGACCGAACGGGGTGTACTCTTCCATGATGTCTGCATCAGCCACACCCTTGCTCTTCAGGAAGGCACGCAGGATCTTGTTGGTGGTACGTGGATAGACATAGTCGGTACCCAGCAGAACCCAACGCTTGGCTGAACCGCCGTCCTTGCTCATCAGATATTCGACGGCTGGAATGGCTTGCTGGTTAGGCGCAGCGCCGGTGTAGAACACGTTCTTTTCGAGTTCTTCACCTTCGTATTGCACTGGGTAGAAGAGCAGGCCGTTCAGTTCCTTATAAACCGGCAGAACCGATTTACGCGAAACCGAAGTCCAGCAGCCGAAGGTCACGGCAACCTTGTCTTGACCCAGCAACTGACGTGCTTTTTCGGCAAACAGCGGCCAGTTGGAAGCCGGGTCAACAACGACTGGTTCGAGTTGCTTGCCCAGCACACCACCCTTGGCATTGATTTCGGCGATGGTCATCAGCGCAGTTTCTTTAAGCGCGGTTTCCGAAATAGCCATGGTGCCGGACAGCGAATGCAGAATGCCAACCTTGATGGTATCGGCAGCCGCTGCGGTGAAGGACAACAGGCCAGCCGAAGCCATGACTACTGTCAGTGCCGCCGCCTTGATGAAAGTACGTTTTTGCATGTGTGACTCCTGAATAATTTAAGGGGAAGAATCAATACTGCAGTTGCATGCCGAGGATGATGGAATCGGTGTCAGGGCCGTTATCCGTCTTGTCGGTACGATATTGGGCGGTCAGACGAGCATTCGAACCGTCGATCAGGTAGTTGACGCCGTAGTCATTGACCTTGCGATTGCTGCTGCTGCCATCGGGATCAAACTTCTGATAGCGGTAAAACGGTTGGAACTTGCCCCAGCCAACTTGCTTGGGAATCAGGAAAGCCGCGCCGGCAATCATGGACTTGCCTGGCTGGTTGATCACACCATCAGCCGTTGCTGCGGTTGTGGTCCAGTCGTACTTCGAGTAACCACCTTCCAGCGTGATCACGCCAACGCCCAGTTTCTTTTCCAGCAGAATGTCGCTACCCCAGGCTGAGTAGTCGTCTTTCACCGCTGCGCTGCCAACACCATTCTTTTGCGAATGGCCCCAGACGCCCAGGGTCAGAATGTCGGCGCTACCGTAGTAGGTGCTACCGGTCAAATACGATGGAGCGGGTTCTGGACTCCAGAAATTGAAGGCCAGACGACCTGCATACAGAGGGCTGCTGGTGTCATTGGACTTGGCGACGTTATCCTTGTTGCGGCCATTGAATACACCAGCCGAGTACACCAACTTGCCACCCATCAGCTTGCCCCAGACTACAGCGCCATCGTCGCGGCTGGCGAACTTGGAATAAGCCTGAGAGCCAACACCGGCGAAGGTGTAAGCAGGCAGGTAGTAACCGCCGGACAGATTGGCACGGTCGCTAGGGATGATGGTACGGCCCATGTCGAGGTTGAACTCAGGCATGAATTGCAGGGAGCCGAATGCATCCAGCACCTTGACACTGTCATCGCTGCTCTTTTCAGTGTTGAAGGTCAGTTTGACCATCTTGCTGAGCGAAGCATTGACATAGAGACGAGCGCTATCAACATTGAAGTCGGATGAACGATCTTTGCTGTTGGCAGCAGCATTTGAAGTGCTGGTATAGCTGGTCTTCAAACCCAGGCCAATGCTGATGGACTTGTCATCGCCCAGGCTGATGGTGCCGCCAGCGAAGGCAGTAGCGCTACTGCCGAGAAGACAGGCCAGCATGACGGCCTGGCCAAGACGGCGAGGTGCGAAGGGTGAATCTTGGGATAGTCTTACATTCATCGTCTGCTCCAGTCGGTTAGGAAAAAACTTGTAGGTAGGCGTTGGCCTACACGACGGTTGCAGATTAGGGCGGGGCGCCGGACAGCGAAATACGCAGGATTGCGTATAGGGGGAACTCCGAGCCTGAGGCATCGTTCGCTCATCCCAATTGGAGACCCAGAATGAAGAAGACTTGCCTTGCCTTGAGTTTGCTACCGGCTTTGTTTCTAACTGCCTGCGGTGGCGAGATCTCGTACAAGCGTGGTGCTGGCCCGGATGAGCTGGCAGTTAACCAGCAGCAATGCCGCAGCACCAATGATTACCAAGCCTGCATGGAGTCCAAAGGCTGGACCGTGCATCGTATTGATGAACGCAACCCCTTGGCCGTGTTTGTGCCTACCCAAGATGTGCGCGTGCCGAATGATGGCTCGCCCTATGTCAAATCCAGCGGTGGCAATATGCCAGCCAATGGCGTCAAGGAAAACCCGGCCTTGCCTCCGGATCCGCTGACCAAGTTCAACGTCAGCTCATGGTGGAAGATGGGCGGCGGTGCTGGCGACCTGGAAGCAGCCAAAGCCAGCTGTGTCGCCAAGCTGGGGCCGGCGCATGCGCCGGAAGAAAAATCCAAGCTAATGACGCGCGGCCTGATTCTGTGCCTGAAAGAGCAGGGCTGGTATGGCCTGCAGGGGTATTGAGCCGCCGCCAGGGCTAGGCCGAATTGATTGAACGTACCTTATCCATCGCTGCTGCGGCAGCGGCGGTGCGGGTTTCGACACCGAGCTTTTCGAACACATGTTCGAGGTGCTTGTTGATGGTGCGCGGGCTGGTGCCGAGGATGTCGCCGATATCACGGCTGGTTTTGCCGCGCACGACCCAGTACAAAACCTCGGCTTCTCGCTGCGTCAAACGGAAGGCCAGGGTCAGGGCTTCGATCATGGCGGCATCAGATTCTTCACGCAGCACAATCAGCCATTCGCCATCGCCGGTCTGTTCCTGGAAACTCAGAATCAGACGGCGATCAGTGCGTTGAATATGCAAGGGCAAGAGCTCATTGCCTAAGGGTAGGGCTGTGCCGATGCTGTCGATCCAGTCCTGCAACTCAACCGGGATAATGTCTTCAGGTGCCGCGAAATAAGACTTGAGCAGCTTGCGCGCCAAGCTGGTTTGCCACACCAGGCGTTTGTTGGGATAACGAATAGCCAAGGTCGCCAGACCACATGCATCCAGTGCGCTGCGCGCCTGGCGCATCTGACGGGCATTACGCGTATGCACCGCAATCCGCGCCAGCACTTCGCGCGGATGAATCGGCTTGGTGACGTAATCTGCACCGCCAGCCTCAAAGCCGGCAACGACATTTTCAGTTTCGGTCAGGCCCGTCATGAAGATGATGGGGATGTGACGCGTGGTGAAATCAGCTTTGAGACGGCGGGCGACTTCAAAGCCATCCATACCCGGCATCATGGCATCAAGCAGGATCACATCGGGCAGGGCCTGCGCGGCGCGTTGCAGGGCGCTTTCGCCATTAGTGGCGACGAGCACGGTACAGCCGGATTCGTCGAGCGCATCGTGCAAGACGGAAAGATTCTCCGGTACATCGTCGACGATGAGCACCAGATCTGACTTGAGCCTATCCAGGCTAGGTTCGTTCATGTTTGCTTCAAACCTTTACGTAACAATCCGCCTATGGCTTCGAGCTGGAACTGTCGGGCCAGATCACGCACAGTGGTAACGAACTCTCCGTGCTCGGGCGCCAGTGTCTCGATCTCATCAATCTTCTTGAGAATGCCACGCATATAGCCGAGGTTGGCTAATTCTTGCAGGGCCTGCAAATGCTCAAGCGGCGGATAAAGCAACTCGGTGGTGACCTTTTCAGGTGCTGGCAGCTCAGGTGGAGCAGGGACCTCGAGCCAATCAATGGTCAGGCAGCGCCCCATCCACTCCAGTACTTCGTCGATCTTGACCGGCTTCAGGAAGAAGTCGCTGTTCGGAATTCCAACATCGTTTTCCAGGCCCTTGTCATAGGCATTGGCCGAGATTATGGCAATGTGCGCTGTCGACAATTCAGCTTGGCGAATCATGCGTATGGTTTGCCAGCCATCAATGCCAGGCATGGCCAGATCCATGAAAATCAGATCCGGCCGGAAGTGTTCCAGCAGTGCAAGACAGGCTGGGCCGGATTCGGCCTGGGCCACTTCAAAACCGAGCGGCTCCAGCACACTCAGCAAGAACTCACGGTCATCACGCTCATTATCAACAATCAGGACACGGCGCCGTTTGCCGGCATAACCGATGCGCACTGGCCGCTCCTTGTGCAGTGCCACCAGTGAGGCTGCAACTTGCGGCAAGAACAAACGAATCTGGAAGGTGCTGCCTTGTCCCGGTGTGCTGTTGACACTCATTTGCCCACCCATCAGGTCGGTCAGCATGCGGCTGATGGTCAAGCCCAAGCCGGTGCCGCTGGTGCCTACGGTTTGATTGGCGCCACCGCGCTCAAAGGGTTCGAAGATCTGCTCAACCTCTTCAGCCGAAATGCCGGGGCCGGTATCTTCAATTTCAAAGCGTGCCATTTCACCGGCATAACGCAAGCGCAAAACCACCTGCCCATGGGTCGTGAACTTGATGGCATTGCCGATCACATTGAGCAGAATCTGGCGCAGGCGCTTCTCGTCAGCGCGGACCGCACGCGGAATTTCGCCCTGGGTTTCATAACGGAAAGCGATGCCCTTGTTGCGCGCCTGCAGCTCGAACATGCGCACAA
>DATJIB010000335.1:0-5120 GCA_035493575.1 Rhodocyclaceae bacterium
TCCAAGCAAGGATATTGAAAGCTCAATCCGTCATCGGACTATTTTTGGCTGCCGCAATCGTCTGAAAAGGCTACCATGGCCGGCATTCCATAATAGGTAAATAGCATGAAGAGAATAATTTCGCTCATGGCTTATCTGGCAATCCTACCGGCAACTGCTTTTGCCAGCGGCGGCGATTTGTGGATCTTGCCTGTAACCATGATTTGCCATTACCAATATCCCGAGTATGACAAGCTGGCGGATCTCAAACTAGGAGACATGCCCGAGAGCCTGGCTGACTTTCGCCGGATTCCATTGGATCGCACATCACCGGTAGGGAAGGCGCGCAGTGCCTGTTATCAATCGGCTCCATGGTTATCGAAAGGATTGTGTGACGAGGTGATGGCGGTTAACGAAGAGTCCAAACTTAAGGAAATCTACTATCGCCATGCGCGCGAGATTGCCAGCCTTGGGCCTCTGGTCGATCAATTCATGCAAATTAACCAGTCGAAGTCCGCTGCAGAAATCAAGTGCCCGGTATATAGCGAGTTTCAGGAACAAAAACGTAAGGTGCTGGAGACCGACGTCAAGAACAACCTTGCCTGTCAGGCCGTTGATGCCGAGTCTTTCACCCGTATTACTGGGCGCCCCGCAGTTTTGTTGCCCACAGGCAATGGTCCATTTAGCCTGAGCAAGAGCTTGAGAGCCTCCTGTTTCTATGATGCGGATAAGAACTATGTGGTTGATGTAAGTCTGAGCCCCCAATTGCCGGACGATTCGCCAGTTACGTGTCAGGAGGCCAAGAATCCAGACCCGGTAAAGGGAAGGCGCGCGGGCTGTAGTGCTACCAAACAATATTGGCGTATCTGGGTAACTGGTTCCGCTGATGCACAAGATAAGCTTCAGGCACTGGCGCAGCATGTCTTGGACCACACTGACTTTCCGCAAGATGAAGTCGAAAACTTTCGCAAATACCTAAAGCCACCAGCGAAGTAAACGGTACCCCCGGAGTCAGATTTCGTGGCTGGATCGTTGTCCAGGCAGGCCATGTTCCAGCCAGGTCTGCTCTTCGAAATGAATGGCACCAGATAGTTCGCGCCAGAGTACGGTCGAGTTGCGCGTGCCATAGCCTGGCGTTTTGACAAAGATAGCCGAGAGCTGTCGTTCCCGCTCCAGGCTCACACCGGTGCTGGGTAGGGCCTCATCCGGATGCTGCTGATCGTCCTGCAGCAAAGCAAACAGCGCTTGTTGTTCAGGCAAGCCGGGCAGGGCCTTGGCAAACGCCGCCTTGGCCGCAACCAGCTTGGGCCAGGGCGTATCCAGCAGATGATTGGACACAGCATGAATGCCGGGCGGCAATTGGCGTATCTCGCCATTCACATTGCTGTGCCACCACAGCTCATGGGTGTCGGCTACAAGTAGGTTGAAGCCATTGCAGGCAGCAGCGTCATGCTGGATACGCTGCAGATAATCGCCGGGTGATTCGTCGCCGAGCAGAAAGTCAGCCACCAATTTCCCGCGCGTTGGCGCATCGGCGCGCAAGCGAGCTGGATCACGGTAATTGGTGATGGCGGCAAAGCGGCCATCGCGGGTGATGCCTAGCCAGGTGCCACCGGCTTCAAGATCCCGCCCGGCCAGAAGTTGAGGCGCTTCCGGCCAGAAGGCCGCTGGCGAGCTAGCGCGGGCAAATTGTTCGTCGCGGTTGGCGGCAACTACCAATGGATACCCCGGATCGGTTTGCCAGCCAACTACGATCAGACACATTTAGTTTTCGTACGGCAGATTTAGAAAGCTAAGAATCGGCCCATCAATCGCGCCTAGATGCACAGAACCAGCGCCGGTATTCACCGCGTCATAGGCTGAGGACTGCAGCACGACCAGGCATTCCCAGGCATTGCTATCCACCTGCGCAGAGATCACCACATTGCCGCAGCTTTGTTCGCCGGTTTCGGTGGCGTACAGATCCTGGCCAGTTGCAACGGGACCAGCGACGATGGCGCGGTACATGCGGCGTTTGATCTTGCCCAGGTATTGCGTGCGGGCGACGATTTCCTGACCGGGGTAGCAACCCTTCTTGAAGCTCACACCGCCGACGGCTTCGAAGTTCACCATTTGCGGGATGAACTGTTCCTGGGTCGCAGCGACTACGCGCGGCAGACCATCGATGATGTCGAGCAGGCGCCAGGCATTGAGGCCAGCCGGCGCGGCGTGTTGCTTGAGCGTGTTCCAAGCGTCTTGGGCGGCGGCCAGATCCAGCGCCAGGATGTAGCGGTTTGGTCCAAGGCCAATGACTTGACCACCGTTAATGGCAGTGGTTTGACGTACGCCCGGAGCAGTAGCGCCAAGTGCCTGCAGCGCGGCGGCAGCTTGCGGGCCGGACAGGCCAATTTGTACGCGCTCGGCACCATCATGCAGTTTGGCTTTGCTGCGCATGATGTACATGGACAGTTTCTTTTGCATGGCTGGCTGGATGTCGGCAGCGACTTGTAGCCACAGATCTGGACCTTCGTGCCAGATCAGGAAGCTGCCGAGCAGGCGGCCCTTGGGGGTGCAGAAACCAGCGTAGCGAGCGCCATCGGCTGGAATGCCGGTGACGTCGTTGGTCATCAGGTTGTGCAGAAAGGCGGCATTGTCTTCGCCAGTGGCGCGAATCAAGGCGCTGTCGAGCAGCGGGGTGATGATGGTGGCGCTGCGTGCGGCTTCGGTTTCGGCCGCGAGATTGCCGAAGTGCTCAAAATCGTTATTGAGGCCTTGGGCGGTAAGGAAATCTTGCCATTCCTGATTCATGTTTTTCGTGTGCGGTAAGAGTAAAGACTGAGGCCTGCGTTATTATAGCCGCCTGCAATGGCGGGCCCGGTTTTGCGGCTTCTTGCATCTCTCTAATCTCGGTCCTTCATGCGTTTTTTCAAGCGTCTTTTCCTGCTGCTGATCTTTAATTGCCTGGTGATAGGCAGTTTATTGGCCTGGTTTGCTTTCACCCCTTTGCAATTACGCAGCAGCCCGCTGGATTTCACGATTGAATCCGGTATGAGCCTCAAGAAGGCCTCGACAGCCATGCAGGAAGCCGGTTTGGGCTTTGCTGATTGGCAATTTCATGTGTTTGCCCGGGTGTTGCAACAGGCTTCGGCCATCAAGGCGGGCAGCTATGAAGTCGAGCAGGGCGTCACACCGTGGGAACTACTGCAAAAGCTCACGCGCGGCGATGTCAGCCAGGCTGAAGTCCTGTTGGTTGAAGGCAAAACCTTCCGTCAGTTCCGTAGCCTGCTGGATGCACATCCGGATCTGCGCCATGACACGGCCGGCCTGACAGACGCTGAAATCCTGCAGCGCATCGGCGCCACCGAAAACCACCCCGAAGGCCTGTTCCTGCCTGACACTTATCTCTTCAATAAACATGGCAGCGACGTGGATGTATTGCGCCGTGCCTACAAGGCTATGCAAACCCGCTTTGCCCGCGAGTGGGCTGGCCGCGATGAATCAGTGCCATACAAGTCGCCTTACGAGGCCTTGATCATGGCCTCTATCGTCGAAAAGGAAACCGGCAAGGCGTCCGACCGCCCCATGGTGGCATCGGTGTTCGTCAATCGACTGCGCAGCGGCATGCTGCTGCAGACTGACCCAACGGTGATCTACGGCATGGGCGAGCGCTATGCGGGCAATATCCGCAAGAGCGATCTCAGCACCGATACGCCTTACAACACCTACACGCACGCCGGCTTGCCACCCACGCCGATTGCCATGCCTGGGCTGGCAGCGATTCAGGCGGCCTTGAATCCGCCCAAGAGCGACAAGTATTATTTCGTGGCGCGGGGCGACGGCACCAGCGAGTTTTCGCGTACCCTCGACGAGCATAATAGGGCCGTGAACAAATACATATTGAAGCGAGGCAGTTGAGTGAAGGGCAAGTTCATTACCTTTGAAGGCATTGATGGCGCAGGCAAAAGCTCGCAACACGCTTGGGCGGTAGAGCATTTGAAGGCCAAGGGTTTTGACGTGGTCTCAACGCGTGAACCGGGCGGCACCGCGCTGGGCGAGAAGCTGCGCGCACTGCTGTTGTCCGAATCCATGCACCTGGAAACAGAAGCCTTGCTGATGTTTGCGGCGCGCCGCGAGCATATTGAGCAGGTGATTCGGCCGGCGCTGGAGCGGGGCGCCTGGGTTTTGTCCGATCGCTTTACCGACGCCAGCTTTGCCTATCAGGGCGGTGGTCGCGGTTTGTCCTTGAATAAGTTGAGCGAACTGGAAAACTGGGTCCAGGCTGGTTTGCAACCTGACCTGACTTTCATCTTCGATCTGCCCGTCGATCAGGCGCATGAACGTCGCAATGGCACCGGTACGGCGCCGGATCGTTTCGAGCAGGAGAAGCTGGATTTCCATGAGCGCGTGCGCCAGGCTTACCTGCAGCGCGCCAAGGAATTCCCGCACAGAATCCGCGTGATCGATGCTAAAAACGATCTGACTTCAATTAACAAACTACTTGAGAAAGAAATTGCAAGTATCTGTTAATAAAATACATGAGTGGAATATTCCACTCTGGCAAAGCCTGACCGAGCGACTCGAAACCTTGTCGCACGGCATGCTGTTTACCGGCACGGCTGGCGTGGGCAAAGTACAGTTTGCCGAGCAATTTGCCGCCTGGCTTTTGTGTGAAAGCGCGGACAAAGCCAAGGCAACTTCCGCCTGCGGACATTGCACTTCGTGCCAACTTTTATCCAGCGGCAACCATCCAGACATTCGTCTTTTGACTCTCGATGAAGAAGAGGAAGACGAAGACGGCGAAGCCAAAACCAGCAAGACCAAAAAGCCTTCGACCCAGATCAAGATCGATCAGGTGCGGGCGCTGGAAGATTTTGTGAATGTTGGCAGCCACCGTAAAGGCGCCCGGATAGTCTTGATCCATCCGGCCGAAGCCATGAATCTGGCAGCTGCGAATTCACTTCTTAAGATGCTTGAAGAACCATCTCCAGGTGTTTATTTTATATTGGTTTCTTCTAACATTCGCCGCCTGCTGCCGACCATGCTTAGCCGTTGTCGCAAGGTGGTGTTCGGGATGCCGGATGCAGCGATAGCGACTGCCTGGCTCAAGGCCGAAGGCGTCAAGAATCCGGAAAAACTGCTGCCGCTGGTCGGTGGTGCGCCAT
>DATJIB010000336.1:0-4023 GCA_035493575.1 Rhodocyclaceae bacterium
TCATGACCAAGGCCCTGCTGGAGTGGGAAACCCTGGATGCCGATCAAGTGACCGATATCATGGAAGGTCGCCCACCGCGTGCGCCCAAGCCAACCAGTGCGCCAACCAAACCGCCGGTTGATAGCAGCCCTGGTGCCGCACCAAGTGCAACCGCACCCGCCTGAGATTAGTTAAGCCAAAAAACCGGATTGCGAGTGATCGCAATCCGGTTTTTCTTTGTAGATTGCCTATTCATGCAATAAAGCATGCAACTGAGCTGCGGTCGATACACACTCTCGTTTGAGCGCCCATTGATCATGGGCATCGTCAATGTCACCGCCGATTCTTTTTCCGGTGACGGTCATGCGCGCGCGGGTTTTGACGATGCCTTGCGCCATGCTCAGCAGCTGCTGGCTGAGGGTGCAGATATCCTGGATCTGGGCGGCGAGTCTTCACGCCCCGGCGCCGTACCGGTTTCCGAGACAGAAGAAATTGCGCGCATTGTGCCTTTGGTAGAGGCGCTGCGCGATTGTGGTGTACCGCTGTCGATTGATACGGTTAAGCCAGCAGTAATGCGTGCCGCATTGGCAGCCGGTGCGGATATGATTAATGACATTGCCGCTTTGTCTGCGCCTGGGGCGCTGGAAGCGGTAGCGGCGAGTAAGGCCGCTGTATGTTTGATGCATATGCAAGGCACGCCCGGCACCATGCAGCTGGATCCGCAATATGCTGATGTGGTGCAGGAGGTAACGAGTTTTCTCGCCAAGCGCGTCGCGGCGGCCGAGGCTGCAGGCATAGACCGTGATCGTATTGTTCTCGACCCCGGTTTTGGTTTTGGTAAAACCCTTCATCACAATGCCGACCTGTTCAAGGCTTTGCCTGATTTTAAGAGTTTTGCCCTGCCTGTATTAGTGGGTGTTTCGCGCAAGTCCATGTTGGGGCAAATCACGGGCCGTGAAGTGGGCGAGCGCTTGCCGGCCAGCGTGGCTGCCGCCATGCTGGCGGTACAAAATGGCGCGGCGATAGTGCGTGTGCACGATGTGGCGGCCACAAAAGATGCTTTGGCGGTACTATCCGCACTCAAATAAGCTGTGCTCCGGACAAGAGAGAGTTAAAACGTATGAGCCGTAAATATTTTGGTACCGATGGTGTGCGTGGTCGTGTTGGCAGCTTGCCGATCACGCCTGAATTCGTCATGCGCCTAGGCTATGCAGCCGGGATGACCTTGGCACACAATCCGGAAGCGCGCGGTCATCTTAAAGAGAGTGATCGCCCTTCAGTATTGATCGGCAAGGACACGCGTATTTCCGGCTATATGCTCGAAGCCGCGCTGGAGGCGGGGTTCTCCGCGGCGGGTGTGGATGTGATGTTGTGTGGCCCACTGCCTACGCCTGCTGTGGCTTATCTCACGCGTGCATTGCGCTTGCAGGCCGGTGTGGTGATCTCGGCTTCGCATAATCCTTTTGACGACAATGGCATCAAGTTCTTTTCGGCGCAGGGCACCAAGCTGCCTGATGCAGTAGAGCTGGAAATTGAGCGACGCCTTGACGAAAGCATGGGCTGCCAGGAGTCATCCAAGCTTGGCCGTGCAGTGCGTATTTCTGATGCAGCCGGTCGCTATATCGAATTCTGCAAGAGTACCTTCCCCAATGATCTCGATTTGCGCGGCCTCAAGATCGTTCTCGATTGCGCCCACGGCGCGGCCTATCACGTTGCCCCCGCTGTATTTCATGAGCTGGGTGCCGAAGTGGTCAGCGTTGGTGCTACGCCAAATGGTTTAAACATCAATGATGGTGTCGGTGCCACCGCACCTGAAAGCCTGCGCCGTGCCGTGCTCGAACATAAAGCCGACATTGGTATTGCACTGGATGGCGATGCGGACCGCCTGCTGATGGCTGATGCTGACGGCAAGCTCTACGATGGCGACATGCTCCTGTATGTGATTGCACGTCAGCTCGCCAGGCATGGCAAGGTGCCGGGCATCGTCGGTACGCTGATGAGCAATCTTGGCTTCGAGCATGCGCTGGATCGTCTGGAGATTCCGTTTGCACGCGCCAAGGTGGGTGATCGCTACGTGCTCGAACTGATGCAGGAAAAAGGCTGGCTGCTGGGCGGCGAAAATTCCGGCCACATCATTTGCCTGGACAAGCATACGACAGGTGACGGGACGATTGCTGCGCTGCAAGTGCTGGCAGCATTGCAGATTGGCGGCGAGTCTTTGGCGCAGGCCTGTGCTGACCTGACCATGTATCCGCAAAAGCTCATTAATGTCCGTCTGCCGGTGGGTTTTGACTGGAAGGCTGATCCGAGTATTCAGGATGCCGCGAATGCGGCGGAGAAAACCTTGAATGGTCGGGGACGTGTGTTGTTGCGTCCTTCAGGGACTGAGCCCTTGCTGCGAGTGATGGTCGAAGGGCAAGATGCGGCGGAGGTATTGCAACATGCCGAAGCGATCGCAACAAGCGCGCGGGCAGCGATTGGATAAGCTGCAGTTTGCTTGGCGCAAAGAAAAAGCCGTTGCACTGCAACGGCTTTTTTTCTGGCCCAGATGAGACGAGATTAGTTACGCCAAAGGGTACGCAAGGCTTCGCCGGCAAGAATGAGGTTCAGTGAGAAACCAATGTACTGAATCATGCTTGAGTTTTGACTGAATTGCGGCATATTCGAAAGCTCAAGTGTTGCAATCAGTACGATGCCAAACAGTGCTGCAAGTTGTAAAAGTCGGTACATATTTTTCCTTGAGTGTTAAGCGCTGACGGTTTGATCTGACTTGTCCAGGAAATGGCGGGCGTAACGTTTGCTGATACGCTCCATCGGGAGCAGCAGGAAAAGATCGGCAGTGTTGAAGTCTGGATCCCAGGCCGGCTCGCCGCATACAAAAGCGCCGGCTCGCAGATAGCCTTTAACCAGAGGTGGAATCTCTGCCTTGATGCCAGTGAGCAAATGCTCAAATGGCAGCGGATGACGAGGGAAAACGCGATATTCAGGTGGCGCAATATAGTCATCGATCAATTGCACAAACAGGTTCGATGCATTGTGGCCACCATCGCCCATGCCGATGCTGGCGCAACCAATCAGGTATTCATAGTTGTTAGTCAGCATGTACTCGGCCAGCTTGGCCCACAGCAGGGCAATGATGGCGCCATTGCGGTAGTCCGGATCAATACATGACCGACCGACCTCAACCGTCTTGCCGCGCATATGCTGCAAACGAGTCAGATCGAATTCATTTTCCGAGTAGTAGTTACCAACACGGACTGCTGCTTCCGGCGTCAGGATGCGATAGGTCCCGACGATTTTTTCGGCTACGTTGTCACGAACGATCAGATGCTCGCAATAGGCATCGTAAAGGTCGCTATCTACGCCAGGCGTACGTACATTCAGACGTGCCCCCATTTCTTCGGCGAAGACGCGGTAACGCAGGCGCTGTGCTTCGAGAATGTCGTCCGGATTGCTAGTGAGCTCTACCGTGTATTGACGTTCTTTGTTTGGTGCTTCGCTGCCTTGTTGACCAGGCAGTGTTTCATTTTGAGGCTGCAGCATGTGCATCTCCTTGTGGGTGATTCATGCATGCATTATTTCGTCCGGCTGTTACCCGGATATGAAAAACTGATTACACCGTTGTGACAGGCTTCATGGGCCGGCGGCGTTCGATAAAAACACTATTGCCAGCTTGCTTCTTGGCCTGCTTCTTGGCTTCGGCCATGGATGATGAAATCTCATTGTGCGAGCTGTATTGGCAAGGCTCGACCACCACACAGCCGATGGACAGAGTGGGCAGGGCATGGAAGGTTGGTGTGCCGCGACGATCTTCGCCGCTCAGACCACCTTGCTCCAGATCTTCCGGATCGATATGCCGCAACACTTCGTCCGCAAAACGATTGAGTGCCTGCTGGCAACGCTCCAGCCAATCTACGCTTTGCATCAACAGGACAAAATCGTCGCCACCGATATGGCCGACAAAGTCGACACGTTCATCGCAGACCTTGCTCAGCACATTGCCGAGCATCTGAATCACCGCATCACCACGACGGTAACCATAAG
>DATJIB010000337.1:0-6722 GCA_035493575.1 Rhodocyclaceae bacterium
TGCTGATGCGCAGCATCCATGACGATGCGCAAATCCTTCTGATGCATCCAGGCCTTAAAGCCTGGCTCGAAACTCCGTTTGATCATGCGTTCGCCGTGCATTTCCAGAATGCGGCTATAGGCGAAACCGCCGAGCAGGACTTCACGCATCTTGGCGGCATCAACCCCGGTCTTGTGGGCGAAGTTGATGGCCTCAGCCACGGCTGCAACCCCCACGCCGGTAATGATCTGATTACACGCCTTGGCCACCTGGCCAGCACCCATCGCACCGATCAAGGTGACGGATTTTCCCAGCAGATCAAAGAGGGGTTTGACCTTGTCAAAGACACTGGCTTCACCGCCCACCATGATGGTGAGCAATGCATTGATGGCGCCGCCCTCACCACCCGACACCGGCGCGTCGAGGAAATCGATACCACGCTCAAATAGGGCGCTACCGATTTCACGCGCAGTCTCCGGTGAGATGGTGCTCATATCCACCACGATCAAACCGGGCTGGCCGCCTTCAGCGACGCCGCCCTCGCCCAGAATGACTTGATGCGCATCCGGCGAATCGGCGACCATGGTGAATAACACTTCACTGGCAGCCGCTACAGCCGCGGCAGAGTCGTGAATATGGAAGCGTGGGGTTTCAGAAAAAGCACCCAGCGTTTGCGGACGACGTGCCCACACATGCAGATGATGGCCACCCTTGGCCAGATTCCGCGCCATCGGCGCGCCCATCAGCCCGAGGCCGATAAAACCAATGTTCATAGCTTGGGTTCCGGGTACTTAGCTGATGGCCTTGACGATCAAGGGCACAAAATCCTGAGGCAAATTGATCGCGCCGCTCAAGGCAAACTCGCGCCCCTCAGCTGACATCTTCTGCCATGTCTTTTTGATGATGTCGCACCATTTGGCTTCGTCATACTCGGGATGCAGTGCCACAAAGCCGACCAGGTAATGCTCAAGGAAAACCAGCGAGACCACGTCCTCCATCAGCTGCGTTTCTTCATTGACCTTGATGCCGCGTTTGGCCACAATTTTTTTAACGCGGCCAATCGCCTCCTCGTCGTAGCCGGCTTGCTGCATCAACTCACCAGCGGTATCGGCATGGAATTTATAAAGCCCTGTACGCCACTCCTTGTAGCCTATCGGTGTCATGGGATAGGTATTGCGCGGTACCGTCCAGCGCTTGATGTGCTGGGCTCTCACGGCCAATTTGACGGCCTCGCTGGCCTGCGGATTGAAACGAGCCAGCATCGCGCTCATACGCTCGGCGTAAAGCAGCTCCTTGGGGCGGGCTTGGCCGGCATCGTCCTCAAAATTGGGATCGGCGGCATTGGCGGCATCAAACAGGGCAATTGCCTGCTCAAAACGTTGGGGATCAGGGCTGGAACTCACAGGGTTACACGCAGAAACCAAAACAGATTAATTATATAGCGACCAGCCTTCTATGCCCATTTCCGGCCACTTACCCAAGACGGTGCGGCCCAAACTGTGGAATTGACGCCACCGCACCAAATTGTCGCAACTTGGCACCAATCGCACCATAGCCGTGCATACAAAAAACAAGGGACCGACAAAACCTTGCAAATTCAATGCATGTTTTATTTGCCCACTTGGCACAGTGCTTGCAATAAGCTAGCCACCATGGCTGAAATTAAATCCACCTGTTGCTACTGCGGCGTTGGCTGCGGCGTCATCATCGAGCACGACAGCAAGCAAATTACTGGCGTCCGCGGCGACCCAGACCATCCGGCCAACTTTGGCCGTCTGTGCACCAAAGGTTCGACCCTGCATCTGACCGCTGCCGCTGAAACGCTGCCGCTGCGTGCCCTCTATCCCGAACTCCGCCCGGAGCGTAATAGCCCACGCCAGCGCGTCAGCTGGGACGATGCACTCGATCGCGCCTCCGAAAAGTTCGCGGCAGTCATCAAGGAACACGGCCCAGACAGCATAGCCTTCTACATCAGCGGCCAACTCTTGACCGAGGACTACTACGTCTTCAACAAACTGGCTAAAGGCCTGATCGGCACCAACAACGTCGATACCAACTCACGACTGTGCATGTCTTCCGCAGTGGCAGGTTACAAAGCCACGCTGGGTGCGGATGCGCCACCGGCATGTTACGAGGATCTGGATACCGACTGCCTGTTCATCACGGGCTCGAATACTGCCTTTGCCCACCCGATTGTTTTCCGCCGCATTGAAGATGCGAAGAAAGCCAATCCGGACATGAAGATCATCGTGGCAGACCCACGCCGCACCGATACCGCTGAAATCGCCGACTTGTACTTGCCCCTGATGCCGGGCAGTGACGTGGCGCTCTACAACGCCATGCTGCATGTGATGTTGTGGGAAGACCTGATCGACGAAGACTATATCCGCGAGCACACCACAGGCTTTGCGGAACTCAAGACTATCGTGCGCGAATACTCGCCAGAAGCCATGGCTACAGTATGTGGCGTACCGGCGGCGGACATCATTACCGCCGCGCGCTGGTTTGCGGCCAAAGATAAGACTGCAGTCTCATTGTGGTGTCAGGGCTTGAATCAATCTGCGCATGGCACCCACAACAATGCCGCGCTGATTCATCTGCATATGGCCACCGGCAAGATCGGCAAGCCAGGTAGCGGGCCGTTCTCACTGACTGGACAACCGAATGCCATGGGCGGCCGCGAAGTCGGCGGCATGTCGTCGCTGCTCTCGGGCCATCGCGAACTGGCCAACCCAGAACACCGCGCAGAAGTCGCCAAGCTGTGGGGCATACCGGACGTGCCTGCCACGCCTGGTCTATCTGCAATCGAGCTGTTCAAGGCCGTTGGTGAAGGCAAGATCAAGGCGCTCTGGATTGCGTGTACCAACCCGGCGCAATCGATGCCGGAGATTGAAAAAGTGGTTAAGTCTTTCGATCAATGCGAATTCGTTGTTGTTCAAGAGGCCTATAACAACACCGACACGACTGACCTCGCTGACCTTGTATTACCGGCCAGCAGCTGGGGCGAAAAGGAAGGCACGGTTACTAATTCGGAACGCCGCATCACGCGCGTCCGCCAAGCCATTCCAGCGCCAGGAGAAACGCGCCCGGATTGGCAGATCATGGTGGACTTTGCATTGCGCTTAGGTAAAGCGCTGGGCAAGGAAGAATTGGCACAGCGCTTGTTCCCATACATCAAGCCTGAAGATGTCTTCAACGAGCATCGCGAAACGACACGTGGTCGCGATCTCGATATCACCGGCATCAGCTACGCCATGCTGGAAAACGAAGGCCCAAAACAATGGCCTTTGCGTGAAGGCGAAACAGAAGGCCGGAAGCGCCTGTACGCCGATGGGGTATTCACAACGCCCGATGGCCGTGCCCGTTTTCTGCCGACCCAACATCTGGGCACCGTCGACAATATCGATGCACGTTTCCCACTGCGTTTGACCACCGGTCGTCTGCGCGATCAGTGGCATGGCATGAGCCGAACCGGCAGCGTGGCGCGTTTGTTTGCGCATGAACCGGAAGCGGTGATTGAACTCAACCTCAGTGACATGGGCCGCCGCAGCCTCAAGGATGGCGACATGGTCAAGGTGGCCAATAAGCGCGGCAGCATTGTTGTGCGCGTCCGCGCCAGTGACAGCCTGCGCCCGGGCTTATGCTTCATGGCCATGCATTGGGGCCGCCACTTTGTCGACAACGGTGGCGCCAATGTTTTGATGCCGCAAACCTACGATCCCACCTCAAAGCAGCCCGAACTCAAGCACACTTCGGTACGCATTGAAAAGTTTGAGCCAAAGTGGCGCCTGGTCGCGATGTGTCGCGTCGCACCGGAAGGAGATGCCGCCGCAGTGATGGCACGCCTGCCGTATCTGCAAGCCTGGCTGCCGCATTTTGCGCACGCAACACTCGGCCTCGCCGGTCGCGACACCAATGTGATCGTGATTCGTGCGTGGATGGAGGAGCCGATGAGCGCCGAAGATCTGGCGCGCTTTGACGCAGACCTGGGCCTTGAACGCGAACGGGCTTTACGTCTCGACGACAGTAAGCGCGACATCCAGAAGAGCGCCATGATCGAGCAAAACACGCTCGTTACCGTACGCTTGGCGGGTGAAGTGGCCGCTGCCGATTGGTTGCAGGAGTTGATGACCAGTGGTGCGTCCACGACTGAAGCACGCAAGTGGCTTTTGGCCCCCTTGGCACGCCCACCGGTCGCGGGCAAGTCACGTGGCAGGATTGTGTGCAACTGCTTTGATGTCAGCGAAAGCGAAATCGTGGCCGAGTACAAAGCTGGCTGCGATTTGGTGGCGCTGCAGGAAAAGAAAAAATGCGGCACTTCGTGCGGCTCATGCCTGCCTGAACTCAAGCGCCTGGCTCACGCCAATGTCCAGGCTGCCTAGGCTTTAGGCAGCGCTGCCAGAGAAGTGTGCTTTGAGTTCTTCGCAGAGTGCATCGGTTTCGTGTACTGACATGCCCAAAGTCAGGCCGGCGGCCCCGCCACCGTGGCCCCATTCGCTATAACCGAAGTCACCACGAAACTCCTGGATAGCACGGTCGACAATCAGGTTGGCGGCGATCAACTTGCGGATCGTCGCCGGCACCTCACCGTCTGAGAGGGTTTCATAGATATGATGCAAGCGGATGGCGTGCACCACTTCGGGTGCGATGCCCCAGCTTTCGGTAAGCCATGCACCAACTAATGCATGGTTGATGCCGTGCCGGACATCTTCAACCTCGGTAAAACGTGTCGCGCCGTTATTGGCCACTGCCAACGTTTCCAGATAGGTCGGGAAGTGAACCTTGAGCAAAGGGATGCCAATGTCGCAAAACAGACCGAAGCTGTAAGCCAGTTCAGGTGGAATCAAGCGTGTCTGGCGCGCCACATATCCCATGCCGCTGGAACGCTTTTCCGAGACATCCCAGAAGCGCGCCATCATCATATTGCCGTTGGCAAAGACCCGGCGCGTAATCAGCCCTGTCATCAGGGCGCCAAACTGATTCATGCCTATCAGCACGATGGCGTCTTCAAGGGTTGTGACATTGCGCCGTACCCCAAAGAAAGCCGAATTGGCAGTTTGCAGCAAGCTTCCTGCCATGCCGGCATCGCGGCGCAACAGCACGCCGATCTTCTTGAAGTCAGGCTCGTCCCGGCGCATCTCGCGCTGTAAAGCCATGAGCAAGGCCGGGCGCGGTGGGATATTCAGCGAGCGCAGTAGCTGCGTAACGACAATATTAGGGGTGGCCGGGGAATGCATGTTTAGCGAACAGCAATATTGATAATTGGACTATAGACTGGAACGCAAAGGCTACAAGCCACAGCTTTAATACCGTTGAGAAATTCGGAAGCAGAAAATGAATTCGTCTATAAATTCTACATTGAAGTTTCAGGTTTCTCTTTAGATTTATGCGGACGGAATATGCAACCCAGTATTACGATTCTGCATTAACTGGCACGCTTGGTGCTAGAGTGAAAGCACAATGTCAGCTGAAAATCCAGACCCGCTCCGCGACCCGCTAAGCTATACCAGCCTCAGTGCGGAACTGCGCCCTGATGCCAACAATCGCCTGTGTGCCCCATATCGGGGCTATATCTGCACGAGTGCGTTCCAGCCGATTGTGAGTTTGACCCATGCACGAGTTGTCGGGCATGAAGGACTGCTTAGAGCCGTAAACGCGGAAGGACAAAACGTACCGCCACCTATCGTTCTGGATGAGGCAATCAGCCACGGCGAAATCCTGCAACTGGATCGGCTCTGCCGCACCTTGCATGCGGCGAATGGGCATCAGGCCAGAACTGGCTGGCTATTCATGAATATCCACCCGGAAAGCCTGTCACGTCACCAGCAAATCAATCGTCAAGCCTTCATGGGTGACTTGCTGCGCGCCAATGATCTTTCCGCCAACATGGTAGTGGTGGAAATTCTCGAAGAGCTGATTGAGGACGAAGCCGATTTCGGCAATACGGTTGGACAACTACGTGATCTCGGTTGTCTGCTGGCCATTGACGATTTTGGTGCCGGCCATTCCAACTTTGACCGTATCTGGCAAGTCTCACCAGAAATCGTCAAACTCGATCGCCGCTTTGCGGTGCAGTGCGAAGCTGATCCACGCGCACGCCGCATGTTGCCGCGGATCGTAAATATGCTGCATGAAGCGGGCTCACTGGTATTGCTGGAAGGGATTGAAACGCTTACGCAAGCGATGATCGCACTGGAGTCAGATGTGGACTTTGCTCAAGGCTACTACTTTGCCCGCCCCGCGCCGGAACCGCTGCCCATTCACCAGATCATGCCGTCGGTCACTAATCTGTGGGACCGCTTTGATACCGAGAGCCATCTCAATTATCGCAATCAACGCGAGCGCATCGCTCCGTATGAGCAGGCAATCGCCGAGGCGGCATTCCAATTGGCAGCACGTGAAGAATTACAAACTGCGTGTGAAGCATTTCTTAATCTGCCCAATGCCGAGCTATGTTATCTACTCGATTCACATGGTTTGCAGGTTGGCTCAAATGTCTGGGGCGCGATTGCGAATATGGAAAACGTGCGCAGCTACAAACCGATTGCCGGCATCAATGGCGCACGCTGGTCACGACGACCCTATTTCCGTCGCGCCATCGAAAGTTTTGGACAAACACAAACCACTCGCCCCTATCTCTCCACGGCCACTGGCCACCTCTGCGTCACCATCTCCGTAGCATTCCACTGTGGCACCGAGACGCGCGTACTGTGCGGCGATTTACGCTGGGGCTAAGCTCACCA
>DATJIB010000338.1:0-8738 GCA_035493575.1 Rhodocyclaceae bacterium
AATTAAGTTACTGGGTACGGCCGGCTGGGCAGTGATGGCCATTCGCCATGTTTTCGGTCACAGCTGCGTATGCGCAGACTCAGTGACGAGGAACAACATGGGCGTTTGAACGCCATTTCCATGCACAGGCAGTACATAAATATTGCTAATCAAGGCTAGCAACCAGCCTGGTTCGCAGACGGGCGGAACAGCTTCAAGAAACCCCGCCTGTTTTTCAGATTGCTGCGGTGCAGTACCGCGCAGAGAAAAAAGATGAGACAACTTGGGTACATCACCCGTCCTGTCCAAAGCTGGGGAGAAGTCCAAACGGTTCAGCAACTTGAACAAGTTACCGAGCCAACTCTCCAGCCTTAATCATGACACATCTAGCGGAAAACGCCGCCAACGCCACTTCGGGCCGTTGGGCACGTCACCACAAGATGGCAAGCCGACTGATATTATATGGCACATGAGTAGTTTAGGCAAAGAAGCTGTGACCTGGCTTGAGGTCGGGGACGATTCGGAAGGTCAGCGAATCGATAATTTCCTGTTAAAGATGTGCAAGGGAGTACCGCACAGTCACGTCTACCGTATCCTCAGGAGCGGTGAAGTCAGGGTCAATAAGGGCCGGGTCAAGGCCGATTACCGGCTCCAGCTGGGCGATCAGGTGCGAGTTCCCCCGGTTAGGGTGGCCCAACGGGAAGACAGGCCGGCAGCGCCAGCCCGAGAATTTGCCGCCGTATTTGAGGATGACGCAGTCCTGGTAATCGACAAGCCCGCTGGCGTGGCCGTTCATGGCGGCAGTGGCGTCAGCTTCGGGGTGATCGAGCAGTTGCGCCGGGCGCGGCCGCAAGCCAAGTTTCTGGAACTCGCGCATCGTCTGGATCGTGAAACTTCAGGCTTATTGATTATTGGCAAGAAGCGCTCCGCCCTGGTCAAGCTGCAGGACGATTTCCGCGAAGGCACCATGGGCAAGCGTTATTTCGCCCTGGTCAAGGGACGCTGGCTCAATCCTTTGCAACATATCCGTAACCCATTGCATAAATACCTGATCGAGAATGGCGAGCGCCGTGTCCGCGTTGATCCCGAAGGTAAGGTCGCGCATAGCATTGTGCGTCTGGTCTCGCGCTGGGACACCCGTTTAGGTCATTTCAGTCTGGTTGAGGTGGAGTTGAAAACCGGGCGTACGCATCAGATTCGTGTGCATTTGACCCATGCCGGTTTCCCCTTGCTGGGCGATGACAAATATGGCGACTTTGCGCTGAATAAGGAATTGCAGAAGATGGGCCTGAAACGCATGTTCCTGCATGCGGCCAAGCTCAACTTGACCCACCCGCTGACGGGCGAGAGTCTGGCGCTTGAGGCTCCATTACCGCCCGAGTTGCAAGGCTTTCTGCGGCAACTGGATGCACAAGAAAAGAAGGAATATGGCGAAGCGGTTTGATTTGATTGTATTTGACTGGGACGGCACCTTGATGGACTCTGCCGCCGCAATTGTGACGGCCTTGCAGTCAGCCGCTGTGGATATTGGTGTCGAGCCACCCTCGGATGAGCGCGCCCGCCACATCATTGGCCTGGGTTTGTATGAGGCCTTGCAATATGCCATGCCCAACCTGTCGGACGCCCAGTATGACGAGCTGTGCGAGCGTTACCGCTATCACTATCTGGCCAGAGATCGCGAACTGGTATTGTTTCAAGGTGCGACTGAGTTGGTGGCAGAGTTGGCTGAACGCGGTCATATGCTGGCCGTGGCGACCGGCAAAACTCGCAATGGTTTGAAGCGCGCGTTTGAGCATAGCGGCTTGGGCGATATGTTCCATGATTCGCGTTGTGCCGATGAGTGCCACTCCAAGCCGCATCCACAGATGCTGCTGGAGCTGATGGATGCTTTTGCCGTTGCGCCTGAAAACACGCTCATGATCGGCGATACGACTCACGATTTGCAGATGGCTAAAAATGCCGGGGTGGCCGGGCTCGGCGTTAGCTATGGGGCCCATCCTCGTGCTGGCTTGATGGTTGAGGCTAGCCATGGCTGCGTTGATGACATCATTGCACTTTCCAACTGGCTGCGGGCTCACGCATGACGGCACCCGCCATTGAGCGCCTTATTTGCCAGAGCATTGATTTGCAGAATGGTGGTGCCGGTGTGCGTTTTGAATTGCCATGGCATGGTGAGGTAACCCCTGCCTTTGTGATTCGTTACAACGACAAGGTCCATGCCTACCTGAATCGCTGTGCGCACGTGCCGGTACAACTGGATTGGCAGCCAGGTGAGTTCTTCGATCATTCACAGCTATACTTGATCTGCGCTACGCATGGCGCCCTGTATGCCCCCGAAAGCGGGCGCTGCATGGGGGGGCGTTGCAATGGCAAAGGTTTGCACGCGCTGTCGGTTACTGAACGTGACGGCAGCGTTTATCTCATTACACAAGTCAAATAATCGATCATGTCCGATACGCCTCCAGGTTGGGAACGCACGCTTCTTGAAAAAATTGCTTTGGATGGGTTGGCCGAGCAAAAAGCCAAGCGCCGTTGGGGCATCTTCTTCAAGCTGCTCGGATTTACTTATGTTGGCGTAATGCTAGCGATGTTCCTGGGCTTGGGCGATGGCGAAAAAACTTCGGACGGCAAGCGTCATACTGCGCTAGTCCAGCTCAACGGCGTGATTCAGGCCAAGGGCGAGGCCAGTGCTGACAATGTCATTGATGCGCTGCAAAGTGCTTTTGCAGATTCGAATACGGCTGGTGTCATTCTGAAAATCAACAGCCCAGGTGGTAGCCCGGTTCAGTCGGGCATCATTCACGACGAAATTCTGCGCTTGCGCGCTAAATATCCGACTATCCATTTGTATGTGGTGGTTGAAGATGTGTGCGCGTCAGGCGGCTACTATGTGGCGGCTGCGGCGGACAATATTTACGTGGACAAAGCCAGCATCGTTGGCTCAATCGGCGTTTTGATGGATGGCTTTGGCTTTACCGGCACCATGGAGAAACTCGGGGTTGAGCGTCGCTTGCTGACGGCAGGTGAAAACAAGGGGTTCCTTGATCCATTCTCACCACAGGATGCCAAGCAAAAAGCATATGCCAAGCAAATGCTTGAGGAAATCCACGGCCAGTTCATTGACGTGGTTCGCAAAGGTCGTGGCAAACGCCTGAAAGAAACACCTGAAATGTTCTCCGGACTGATGTGGTCAGGTGCGCGTGGTGTTGAACTCGGCTTGGCCGATGGTTTCGGTACAGTCGAGAGCGTGGCGCGGGATGTGATCAAGGTTGCAAACGTCCACGACTACACCACCAAGCAGAACTTTGCTGAACGTATTGCCAAGCAAATTGGCACCGAAATGGCTACCAGCGCGGCACAAGCGCTAAGCAGCTTCAGCTTGCATTGAGCCGCTTAGGCGAGTAACAAAAAGACGGTTGGCCGCTTATCCAGCATTGGCGCTGGCAGTTTGCGCCACTGACTAATGCTGGCGGTCTGAATGGTCTCGCTGTTGAGGCTAAGATCGCTGGCCACACACAGGCGGCTGTTGGGCTGGCATGTATTCAGCAAAGCATGAAATAGGGCCGTGTTCCGATACGGAGTTTCAATGCAAAGCTGGGTTTGTTTAAGTCGTGCCGAGTCCTTTTCCAGCACTTGAATTGCTTTGCTCCGTTCCGGGTCGCGTGCGGGCAGATAACCGTGAAAAGCGAAACGTTGTCCATCCAGCCCTGAAGCCATGAGGGCCAGCAAGAGTGACGATGGCCCGACCAGTGGCCGCACTTTGATGCCATGCGTATGTGCGTGACGAACCAGCAGGGCGCCAGGGTCGGCGACCGCCGGGCAGCCGGCTTCAGACATTAGTCCAAGATCGTGTCCTGCAAAAATCGGGGCTAACAGCGTTTTAAGCTCTTCGTCATCGAGTTTTTGCGGCAATTCATTGATAAAAAGTTCGCGAATAGGGCGCGGGTGACCGAGGCCTTTAAGGCTGGCGCGTGCAGTTTTGGCGTTCTCAACCGCGAAATGCTCCAGTTTGCAGGCGATTTCGCGGGTGGCGGCGGGCAGCCACTCTTCCCAGGCTTGGGGATCATCACCTGGGCTGGCTAAGCCCACTGGGAGCAGGTAAAGTGTGCCGATGTTCTGTGAAATCACGGCAAGTCGACGCCTTCTTTGCGTAACATCTTGCTAAGTTCTATTAAAGGTAGGCCAATGAGGGCTGTAGGGTCGTCACCACGCATGTATTCAAGCAGCGAGATGCCCAATCCCTCGGATTTGGCGCTCCCGGCGCAGTTCAGTGCGTCCTCTTTGTCGAGGTAGCGCTCGATTTCGATGTCGCTAAGGTCGCGAAAACGCGCTTCGGTGGGAACTCCTGCAAGCTGGCAATGCCCGGTTTGGGTGTTTAGTAAGCATAAGCCGGTATGGAAAATGACCGCATTTCCTCGCATGGCCTGGAGTTGGCGTATGGCATTCTCGCGCCTCCCTGGTTTTCCGAAGCGTTGCTGACCCAGGTGGGCGACTTGGTCGCTGCCAATAATCAGGGCGTTTGGATATAAGTCGGCGACGGCGCGGGCTTTGAGTTCGGCCAGGCGCTCGGCGGTTTGGGCTGGAGTTTCGGTCTCCAGAGGGGTTTCGTCGGCGTCCGGAGCAACTGCGGTAAAAGGGAGTTGCAGGCGGGTGAGTAGTTCGCGGCGAAACTGGGAGGTTGAGGCGAGGATTAAGGGAAGCACGGTAGGATTCTTGCGGATGTTGTTCATTTGACTAGATAAGTCGTTGGATGATAACATTGCATGTTTCCGCGCTGCCAGGGTTCCATGTATTGGAATCGTTCAGCGCCTAGCAAGTAGGTGAAGGTGTGAGCAGATCGCTGGCCGGATTGGTAATAGATACGCTTGAGTTTGCTCGTGAAGGGCGCTCGGTGGCCGGAACGGTGGCTCTATCTGGCTTGCCGCGCTTGCTGGAAACGGTAAGCGAGTCGGTTGTGAGCATGACGACGCTGGATTGCGAGCTGGAGGGGCACCGTGAAGGTGGCTATTGGCTGCATCTGAAAGTACATGGGCAGTTTGATCTGACCTGTCAGCGTTGTCTGGGTGCGATGCCATTTACTTTGGACATTGACACCGAGTTGCAAGTCATTCCGCCAGGCGCTCCATGGCCTGATGAAGTACTGGAAGATGGTGCCGTGAGTTTGGGCGCCGACGCCATTGCCGCGAATGAGGCATTGGTACTGACCGAATTGATTGAAGAAGAGGTGCTGCTGGCTTTGCCAATAGTGCCTCGGCACGATGGCTGCGCCCCACCAGAGCGCAAAGATGGAAAGCAGGCTACATCGCCGTTTGCGGTGTTGGCTCAATTGAAGAAGCATTAACGAAATATGCAGCGAGCTAACCCTCGCAACCCTGTAGTTAAGGGTGCAAATTTAATAAGCACTGAATCAGTGCTGTCTGAGTTTACTAAGGAGTAGCAACATGGCTGTTCAGCAAAACAAAAAGACCCCGTCGAAGCGCGGTATGCATCGTTCACACGATTTTCTGGTTAACCCACCGCTGGCTGTTGAGCCAACGACCGGTGAAGCCCACCTGCGTCACCACATCAGCCCAAATGGCTACTATCGTGGCAAGAAGGTTCTGAAGACCAAGGGCGAGTGATCATTTCGCTTCTGAAAAGGCGCGCTGGGCGCGCCTTTTCTTTTGCCTGAAAAAACACACACGCGATGGCAGTTACCCTCGCGATCGATTGCATGGGCGGTGATCACGGTCCTTCCGTGACGGTTCCGGCGGCGCTGGATTTCTTGGCGCGCGACCCGGTCGCTCATGTCATTCTGGTCGGACTCGAAGAGTCAATCAAACCCCACCTCAAGGGGGCTTCCGCATTTGGCGAGCGTCTGCGCGTACACCACGCCAGCGAAGTTGTCGGTATGGACGAGGCTGTAGCCTCCGCCATGCGCGGCAAGAAGGACTCGTCCATGCGTGTCGTCGCCGACCTAGTCAAGGAAGGCATCGCTGATGCTGCCATTTCGGCTGGCAACACCGGTGCGCTGATGGCGATCTCACGCTTTGTCCTCAAGACATTGCCGGGCATTGATCGCCCAGCAATTGCGACGATTCTGCCTAGCCGCACGGGTAAGGTCTATATGCTGGACCTGGGCGCCAATGTCGATTGCACCGCAGAACATCTGCTGCAATTCGGCATCATGGGCGCTACGCTAGTCACAGCATTGGAGCACAAGGAAAACCCTAGCGTTGGCCTGCTCAATATCGGCGAAGAAGAAATCAAGGGCAATGAGATAGTCAAACAGGCCGCTGAGCTACTCCGCAAGAGCGATCTGAATTTCTATGGCAATGTCGAAGGCAATGACATCTACAAGGGCACGACTGATGTCGTGGTTTGTGATGGCTTTGTCGGCAACGTCGCTTTGAAGGCTTCCGAAGGTCTGGCGTCTATGATTGCGGCCGGCTTGCGTGAAGAGTTCAAACGCAACATTTTTACAAAGCTTGCTGGGCTGATCTCCATGTCAGTTCTGAATGCATTTAAACGCCGCTTTGATCACCGCCGCTACAATGGCGCCAGCCTGCTGGGCTTGCGCGGTATCGTTTTCAAAAGTCATGGTTCTGCCGATGCACTGGCCTTCCGTTGCGCGCTAGAGCGCGCTGCTGAAGCAGCCCGTAATCGTTTGCCAGAACGCATTGCTGAACATATGGCACAAGGAATTTCCGTATGAGTAACGCCCCAGTTTTTTCTCGCATCATCGGTACTGGTAGCTATCTTCCAGGCAATCCTGTCACCAACCACGATCTGGTTGCGCGCGGGATTGAGACCTCGGATGAGTGGATTGTTGAACGCACCGGGATTCAGGCGCGTCACTATGCGGAAGAGGGCGTATTCAGCAGCGATCTGGCGCTCGAGGCCAGCAAGCGAGCGCTTGAAGCAGCCGGCTGTGAAGTTGCCGATATCGATCTGATCGTTGTCGCTACGTCCACGCCAGATATGGTTTTCCCAAGCACCGCCGCTTTGTTGCAGCAAAAACTGGGTATGAAAAACGGTGCACCAGCACTGGATGTGCAGGCGGTATGTAGCGGCTTCGTTTATGCGTTGACCCTGGCAGACAAGTTCATTCGCTCAGGCTCCAACAAGCGCGTGCTGGTTGTCGGCGCGGAAGTGTTTTCGCGCGTGGTCGACTGGAATGACCGTACCACCTGTGTGTTGTTTGGCGACGGCGCTGGCGCCGTGGTGCTAGAAGCCAGCACCGAGCCAGGTATTCTGGGCACGGCTCTGCATGCAGATGGCAGCTACAGCGGCATTCTCAATGCGCCGGGCCAAGTCGCCGGTGGCCAAGTTTGCGGTAGCCCATTCGTCAAGATGGATGGTCAGGCTGTATTCAAATTCGCTGTCAAGGTGCTGTCCGAAGTGGCAGGTGAAGCCCTGACGTTGGCTGGTCTCAAGCAAGAAGATATTGATTGGCTGGTGCCGCACCAGGCCAATATTCGCATCATCCAGTCGACCGCCAAGAAGCTGGGCCTGGATATGGATAAAGTAATTTTGACTGTTGCCAAGCATGGCAATACTTCTGGCGCTTCGATTCCGCTGGCCCTGGATGTGGGTGTACGCAATGGTTCGATCAAGCGCGGTCAGAACGTCCTGCTCGAAGGCGTGGGTGGCGGTTTCACCTGGGGCGCAGTCGTCCTGCGTTTCTGATCAAATACCTTTCCGTTTTTTGATTTCTCCGCTGGAGTATTCATGAAGTTTGCACTCGTGTTCCCTGGGCAAGGTTCGCAATCACTGGGCATGATGGCTGCCTACGGCGACAGCCCTGTTATCCGCAATACCTTTGATGAAGCATCAAATGCGCTCGGTCGCGATCTGTGGCAACTCGTCACCGATGGTCCAGCTGAAGCGCTGAGCCAAACTGTTAATACCCAGCCGCTGATGTTGGCTGCCGCTATTGCTGCTTATCGCCTATGGCTAGAGAAGGGCGGTCCTGCCCCTGCACTCGTGGCAGGTCACAGCCTGGGTGAGTATTCCGCATTGGTTGCTGCCGGCGTGATTGCGTTCAAGGATGCAATTCCTCTGGTTGAATTTCGTGCCAAAGCCATGCAAGGCGCCGTACCTGCAGGTGTGGGCGGCATGGCAGCAATTCTGGGAATGGATGCCGAAACTGTTAAGTCGATTTGTGCGCAATCCCAACAGGGTGAAATCGTGCAAGCCGTGAATTTCAACGAGCCCAAGCAAACCGTTATCGCGGGTCACGCTGCTGCGGTGCAGCGCGCGGCCGATGCCTGTAAAGAAGCCGGCGCCAAGCGTGCCGTGATTCTCGCTGTGTCTGCGCCATTCCATTCCACACTGCTGCAGCCAGCTGCTGATGAGCTTAAGGCCAAGCTGGAAACCGTGCAGTTCAATGCGCCGCAAATTCCTTTGATCAACAACGTAGACGTCGCTATCGAAACCGATCCGGCCCGCATCAAGGATGCGCTGGTGCGCCAGGCCGCATCGGCAGTACGCTGGGTTGAAACCATGCAAGCCATGGCGGCGCAAGGCGTGACTGGTGTGTACGAATGTGGTCCGGGCAAGGTGCTGGCGGGTCTGGTCAAGCGTTGTTCCGAAGAACTTGTGGGCGGCGCGATGGCTGATCTCGCCGGTATTGATGCAGCACTTGTAGCGGTTAAGGAGTGAGCATGGCAGCATTGAATGGTCAAATTGCATTGGTTACCGGCGCATCGCGCGGGATTGGTCGAGCCATCGCACTGGAACTGGGCGCGCAGGGCGCGACGGTCATCGGCACGGCAACC
>DATJIB010000339.1:0-6387 GCA_035493575.1 Rhodocyclaceae bacterium
AAAAGGTGGTTATCCACTTGATGTTCAGCCGCTTGCCAGTTGGCCTGAGGGTCGCCTGAGAAGCCTTCTTTTTCGGCGATGAAATACGCCGCGACTTCAATGTAGTGCAAGCGTTCTTCGGCGGTGATTTGGGGCGACTCGGAGGAGTTGCTGGCTAAAGAGTCGCTTGAGATTGAAGGATTGCTCTGCTTGGATTTGCTGATGCGGGATGCCGTACTGTTTACGCCCATGTCACTCTCCTCACAATAATATTGGTTTTGGATGTCCCCTATTGTTGTGCATGTTCTAAACACAACAATATCAACCATAGTTGGTATTGTTGCCTAAAGCAATGCGGTATTTGATAAGCAACTAATTGTCTTGAGTATTTAGTTCGTTTCTGGTGTGCGAGGCACCAGAGACCTAAGAGCCACTTGGCTCCCAGGCAGGCGGTCTATTGGTCAGGCAGAGAGTTTTCCCGCCAGTAGCAGATGATCAATCTGCCGTTCAGCAATCAGCCAATCCTCAGCCGGATAGCCGCCCTGAAAGCCGCGTTTCTCGGCCAGGAAATACGCGGCCAATTCAATATGGCGCAAGCGATCGGCGCCAGTGATCTGAATACCGGTGCGGGCTGTCGTACTGGGTTTCGGGCTGGCTTTGCGTTTGGGCGTGGCGGGTTTAGTGAGCGCCGCAACTTTGGCAATGGCCTCGGCTTCCGTGGTGGCTACACTCTTGCGGGCGCGTGGAGCAGCAGTTTTTGCTGGTGCTTTAGCGGGTGCTTTTGCTACTACCTTTGGCGCAGCTTTGACTGCTGTCTTGACTGCAGTCGCGGCTTTTTTACTGGGGGCGGCGGTTTTGGCGCTGCTCTTGGTGCGGCTGGTCGCCGCTTTCACTTCACTGGCCATGGGCTTCTCCTGAAAGAACATGTACGTGGGATTCATAGTGCAGCGGGGATGTTGCTGCAATATGAAAGGTTTACTTCTGGACGATAGATGCCGCCAGCATGACTTCCCAATGAGCTTTTTTTATGGGCGGATATAGATGTAGCCTGCGTGTTGGAGTTCGGCAATACGGACCACTCCGCCTTGATCAACTTTGACGAAGCCATCGGCCAAATCCGTGATGTTCAGTTTTTCCTTTTGCAGTGTGTTGCCGCAGGCGTCAAATTCCAGGCCCTTGGTTTTCAATAAGCCGAGGCGATCCAGCAGCTTAGGGTCGGTGTTTGATTTCTCAAAGGCCTTGAGTGCGGGGCCATGTACGACCAGAATGATTTCCACGTTCTCCGGCCCGCCCACGCCCTTGATGTGATTTTCGATATTGCCGATTACAAAAGGGACGCGCTCAAGTTCGGTGAGGTGGTAGACAACTTTGAGCTTATCGGCGGCCGACGCGTGTAGCGCAAATAGCGCCAGTAACAGGCCGAGAATTTTTACAAACTTGTTTGCCATGATGGCTCCCTGTATTGATGTGGGAGCAGGCTACGCAAATCGGATTGCGGCCGGAACTAAGAAGAACTGCTATGAATAGCTGGCGCCGTAATTAAGCCAGCTGGCTGGCGCCATATAGGCCCAGCAAAGGCTCAGTAACAATCGAGACGGGCATTTGTGCGGCCAGATTGCTATGTACCCCCTTGGCGTTGAAGGCCTTGAGGAAAGGCCCGCGCTGCATGAGCTCGATATTGGCGGCAGCAATGCCACCCGCCAGAAAAACTCCGCCGCGCGCCATGCGCGCCAAAGCGTAATCGCCGGAGACCGCCCCATAAATTGACGCAAACAAATCGAAGCTGGCTAGTGCGCGTGGCTGGCCTTGCTTGGCATGGGCAGCAACGGTCGCGGGCTCCAGTGTTTCTTGGTGCAGGAAGGAGTGAATGGAGGCGAGTCCGATGCCGGAAACAATATGCTCGATGATGACGCGACCATGGCGCTCACGCAGCCAGAGGCACAGCGCATCTTGCTGTGCATCCTGTGGCGCAAAGCCGATATGCCCGCCTTCGCCAGGCAGCACGCGCCATTTGCCATCCAGCATGACTAAAGATGCGACACCGAGACCGGTGCCTGCGCCTATTACCAGGCGCAAGCCATCCTCAAGTGGAGTGCCGGTTTGCAGCTCAACTGGTTGGGCATCCGTATCAACAGTGACGCCCATCGCTGCTCCGGCAAAATCATTGACCAGCTTCAGTTGCGGCAGCTTGAACTGCTTTTCGAGCGCGCTGGCATCAATTTGCCAGTCGCGATTGGTGAGGTGCGCGCTGCGCCCACCATCAGCAATCGGGCCGGCCACAGCGAGACAGCCGCCATCTATCTCTGCGTCATTGGTTTTTGCCAAATAGGCAGAGACGGCAGAAGCAAAGTCTTTGTAGTCATCGGCAGCCAAACGCGTCACATGGTGCAGTGTGCCGGCCTCATCGGCGAGCGCCAGTAGCGTTTTGGTGCCACCGATGTCGCCGACGAGTTTCATGGTTCAGACCGCTACCGGTGCCGGAATATGCGGGTGTGGATCGTAGCCTTCGATGCTGATGTCCTCGATACGGAAAGCAAAGATGTCCTTCACTTCCGGATTGAGTACCAGCTTGGGCAGCGGGCGGGTGTCGCGCGTCAGTTGTAGCTTGGCCTGCTCGAAGTGGTTGCTGTAGAGATGGGCGTCGCCCAGCGTATGTACAAAGTCACCGACTTCGTAGCCGCACACCTGCGCCAACATATGCGTGAGCAAGGCATAGGAAGCGATGTTGAACGGCACGCCCAGGAAAATATCGGCACTGCGCTGATACAACTGGCAGGACAGCTTGCCATCGGCCACGTAAAACTGGAACAACGCATGGCAAGGCGGCAACTTCATCTTTGGCACATCACCCGGGTTCCAGGCACTGACGATATGACGGCGCGAGTCAGGGTTGTTCTTCAGACCTTCAACCAGCTGGGTGATCTGGTCGACTTCCTTACCGTCGTCAGCGGGCCAATGCCGCCATTGATGACCATATACCGGACCCAGATTGCCGTTTTCATCCGCCCACTCGTCCCAGATACGAACACCGTTTTCCTTGAGGTAGCCGATATTGGTGTCGCCTTGCAGAAACCACAGCAGCTCATGGAAGATTGAACGGGTGTGCAGCTTCTTCGTCGTCAGCAGCGGGAAACCGTCTTGCAGGTTGAAGCGCATTTGCCAGCCGAAAACTGAACGGGTGCCAGTGCCGGTGCGGTCGCTTTTATCGTGGCCATGCTCAAGCACATGGCTCATTAAATCCAGATACTGCTTCATGCGGTGTTTCCGAAAGAGGGGGGGCGAAGGAATTCAGGCCTTCATTCTAAAGGAAAGCGGTGGTGTCGCAGCAACAGCCGAGCTGGCCTTGTAGGGTTGAAACGGCGTAGGACCACTTGCCGATTCTTTCATCTGCTACGATGCAGGATCAAATTCACTGGGGCGTCGCATGCTAGGCCTTTTTTCTGCGAAGTCTGATCATCCGCTTGCCGATACCAAAGAGGCACGCCGGCTCTTTGGAGAGCTGGCCAACGCCGAGGCAGGTTCTGCATTGGATGATGCGACGGTTTGGTTGGAGTCACTTGCCGGTGATCATTTACTCGGTTTAGAGCAGCGCTTCGATATCCTGCAGCAGCTGGATGCCGCAGTAGTCGGCGCGGCGACCCGCTTTGCCCGTGAATACGCAGTTTCAGTGCCGCCATCACGCAACGAAGAGATGCGTTTGTGGCGCCTCGGGCATGAATACTGGGCGCAGCTGGCCAGTGCCTATGCCGGCTGTATCTTTGAGCTCGGTACGGTCGCACCCAAAGTTCGTGATTCTTTCAAAGCCCAGCTGCCACTCCTGTTTGCGCGGGCCCTGCACACCTATGCGGCCTGCCTGAAATGGCAGCAATTCCGTTATGGACCGATTGGTCCGGTGTTTTGGCAACAGACAGGCAAGGTCTATCTGGATGCGTGTGAGGCCGGTGTGGCGCAAAAAACCTGCCTGCTCTATCCCGGTGGAATTACGACATACCCTGAGCGCGAATATCTGAAAATTCTGGCCTTCCAGGCATCCTCAATGGATAGCCTGCTGCCACAGGAAATTGAACTGGCGGAGCGCCTGCTCGATGATCTGCTGCCGCAGTTCCAACTCGGCAATCAGGAGCGTCCGGACAGCGTGTACTGGATCGACACCCTCAAATCCTTGCCGCCGATCCGCTTGGCCATCAAGCCACCGCCTGCACCCAGCCTGCGTTACTTCAGTCCCGGCCAGGCACTCGACGCAGCCTATGCCCTCCAAAAACAGGCAGAGCAGGCCATGCCAGTGACCTTGAACCTGGGCCCAAGCTATTCCGCCGCCATGGTGGTCGAAGTGCTTGGCCACTTGGCCACCTATTGGTCACCAGTGCCGCCGCAACGTAGCCATATCCGCCACCGCGTCAAGTCACGCATGGGCGTGATTTCCGGCTTGGCCCCGTCTTATCGTTGCCTGACCGCCAATGCGGCGAGCGGCGGCGAGTCTTGGGTGGTGGAGGATGTTAGCCAAGGAGGCATGCGCGCCCTGGCGCCGCTGAGCAAAGATAGCCGCTTGTCCGTCAATACCTTGCTGGCCATGCAACCTGAGGGGGGCTCGAATTGGCTGCTCGGCATCGTGCGTCGTTTTGCCCGCGAGAGCGAAAGCAGCGGCAATGTCGGCATTGAAACCCTGGCCAAGCAGCCATTGGCCTTGTGCGTGGATAGTGGCGGTATCCAGACCGAAGTGATTCTGCTCGATGCGTGGGAAAACTCGGCACAAGTGCGTGTGATCCTTCCTGCCACGGCATGGGAGGACAATATTTCCATGACCTTCCAGGCCAACGGCAAGTCCGTCAAGCTGGTGCCGGATGCACAAATCCAGAGTGGGCCGGATTATTTGATTGGGCGGTATAAGGTGAGGGTGGCGGAATAGCTGTTCGAGGTCACTTGCGGTCAATGTCCGGATGTACGTCGTTCATTGGCAGCCTGTGCGCCTGAAGTAGTAATTCAAGCCGCCAAATGTTCAACCAACAGCCCTGAAGTCCGCCGCAACCTCTTAGACAACAACCTAGCCAAACTCAACATAAACAGATACGCCAGCCCCGGATAAGCCTCCGCCATCGCATCCAGGCCTGCATGATCCAGCGTTACAAAGAGGCTGTCGGCATCGACAATGCACGTGGCTGAGCGGCGTTCGTGATCGAGCAAGGCCATCTCGCCTACAACACGTCCCTTGCCTTCGTAGGACAGTAAACGCTGTCCATGCTCACCGCCCTTGTAGATAGAGAGCTGACCTTCGACCAGGATCAGCATGAAGCTGCCGGGGTCACCTTCGCGAAAGACCACGTCGCCGCGCTTTACGCCTTGATAGCCGACGAAGCGGCCGATGTGTTGTAGTTCGGGGTAAGAAAAGCCGGTGAACAGATCGAGTCCGTCCAGCAGGTCAGCCATATTGCGGCTCATGTTTATCCTCCTTGAAGCTCTTGTATTTATGCTTCAAGAATAGACTCTGACGCGACTATTTGATTCCCTGAATAACTCGCGGAGACAGGGAATGCTGTTTGCTTCTACTTGGGTTCTGGTACGGTTAATTTAGGGTGCGCACGGCCTTGTTGCTGCAGCAAGGGAATGCGTGCTTTCAGATAGCTGAACAGGCGTGCATCGTTGGCGGTGGCCGTGCTGAAACGCAGATGGGGTGCCGCGGCATTGAGATGAAAAACGCGGCCCGGTGCGAGCTGGATTCCGTTCTCGGCCGCATCACGAACCAGGACTTCTTCATCAATCTCTTCAGGCAAGCGACACCACGCAAAGACTGCGGCCTCGGACCCGTCCACCAGCGTCAGGTCGGATTCCTGCAAGCCGCGCACTAGCCCTGGCCATTGCCGCGCCAGCCGTTGGCGCACGCGTTCCACATGTTTCCGATAATTGCCTTCCGACAAGATCTCATGCACCAGCAGCTCATCCAATTCAGAGCTGGTCAGTACCGACAATATTTTGCACTCCAGAAAAGCTTCGTAGAGCGCCACGGGTGCCGCGATATAGCCCACGCGAATATTCGGCGACAGGGTCTTCGAAAAGCTGCTCACAAAAATTACGCGCTGTAGTTTGTCCAGCTGGGCCAGGCGCACCGGATTTGGCTGCGGATAAAAATCGCCATGCACATCGTCTTCGACCATGAGCAGGTTGTGGCGTTCGGCCAGTTGCACCAGGCGTGCCGCAACACCGACCTCGGTCGAGGTGCCGGTGGGGTTTTGCATCAAGGTCTGGGTAAAGAAAAGGCGTGGGCGGAAATGCACGCACACCTCTTCAAGCACGGCTAGATCAGGACCATCATTCCGGCGCGGAATCGGGATCATGCGCACGCCATACGCTTGCAGCTGCGCCGTCAGACCAAAGTAACAAGGCTCTTCCACTGCCACCGTATCGCCGGGCGAG
>DATJIB010000340.1:0-2931 GCA_035493575.1 Rhodocyclaceae bacterium
CAATATCTGTGTGGCGGCGTTTCCGAGGAGGAAATGAGCACCATCAACAGCCAACGCGCCAACGCCAATACCGCACTGCTGTTTACCGCCGGTGCTCATGGCGAATACCTGGCCGATGTTAACGTCAACATCCGCTCCGAAAGCCGTAAAGCGGATCCTGTTGTGCTCAGCTTTACTTCGCCAGGACCACTCTGTCTGTTGAAATTGCCGGCCGGCAAATACCGCATTGAAGCCAGACACAGCGGTAGCAGTATCACGCGCGGTCTCACCGTTGATGACAACCTGAAGCAAACCACCTTCAACTGGCCCAAGGCCCCTGATCCACTCAGCAAGCCTTAAGGGCTTGCCGCTTACAGAGGGCGGAACCTTATTGTTCCGTCCTCAAGCAAGCCATTGAACATCTCAAAAGGGCGCACCCACATGCTGCGCTCCTTCGGCCACAGCTGCTCATACACCGTCATCAGCTCTTCGGTTTCCGAATGGCGCGCCGTACCAACGACCCGGTACAAACCACCTTTGTAGTGTTCGTGCGTAGCAATCGCCCGCGCTTCAGCTTCTGTCATATTCATAATTGATTTTTCAGGGAAATTCCGTCAAATAAGCGCTTGCTATTCGGGCTGGCAAGGCTACAAAGAATCATGGGGGGCTCCACCTTGAAGGAGACGATCATGAGACGCAGACTCTATTTTATGTTGCCTGACCTGGCCAGTGCCAATAAGGTTGCCGATGAGTTGCTACTGGCGCGCATTGAAGACAAACACATGCACTTTCTGGCCCGCCGCGGCACGCCGCTGGGCAAATTGCATGAGGCCGGCTACCGGCATAAGAGCGATCTTCTGCACGCAGCTGAAGTCGGGTTGATTTCAGGTGGCTCATGCGGCTTCGCCATCGGCTGTGTTTTATACCTGACACAACCTTTGGGTATGGCGCTGCAACCAATCGTGATTCTCGGCACGACTTTGTTCTTCGCCTTGTTTGGCGCCTGGTCGAGCAGTATGGTCGGCGTCTCATTGCCGAACTCGCACTTGACTCAATTTTCAGAAGAGATCGAGGGCGGCAAGATTCTATTGATGGTGGATGTGCCGCGGGATCGCGTCGAAGCGGTTCGCAACATCATGCGCGGCACGCATCCGGAAGCTCATTCGCGCGGCTTTGACCCAGCTATTCCGGTATTTCCGTAAAGCGAAAGGGTATGGCTAGTCGGTCATACCCTCATCGTTCAACAAGCGTTCGCATTCGTCGAGCAGATTGAAAACAGCTTCCGAACGGTAGTTCGGATCCAGCGACTCCATCATTTCATGAGAGATATACAAGCCGGCTTCGCGTGACAGCGAGCCGGCAATCTGTCGTGCCAGCGTGTCACTCAAATCAGAAAGAACACGACGTTCCTTTTGCGGCATCTGCAGCTTGGAACGCGACAACCACAAGCCAGCCAGTGTCGCGCCTAGCGCTTCGGTCATCCACTGATTGTGTTCGTAGAAGGCCGACAGACGTTCGGCGGCCAGCGCAAACAAAAGAGCCTTGCGGGTATCGAAATCCAGCACCACGACCGGTGCTGGAGGCTTTTCATCAAAGGCCACTTACATGCCCGCGTATTGCGGACCACTGCCACCTTCCGGCAAGGTCCACACGATGTTCTGCAATGGATCCTTGATGTCGCAGGTCTTGCAGTGCACACAGTTCTGCGCGTTGATCTGCAAATGCGGCTCGCCCTCTTTCTCGACAATTTCGTACACCGCAGCTGGGCAGTAGTACTGCTCAGGCGAATCGAAATTCTTGAGGTTGTAGTCAATCGCCAGCTTTGGATCAGTGAGCTTGAGATGGATAGGCTGGCTGTGCTCGTGCTGCAGATTGGCCAGCGCGAGTGAACTGACACGATCAAAGGTCAGTTTGCCGTCGAACTTGACTGGCTGCGGCTTGGGGCATTCCGCAGCGGGCTTCAAACTATTGCAATCAGCCTTCTCATGCTTGAGTGTCCATGGCAGGCTAATACCGAAATTACTCAACCACATTTCGAAGCCACCCAGCACCATCGTGCCGAATGCACCGAAACGGCTCAGGTAAGGTTTGACGTTGCGCACGGCCGTCAGTTCAGGCCAAATCCAGCTGGCCTTCACAGCAGCGACATACTCTACCAATTCGTCATGCGCACGACCGGCAGTAGTTGCGGCGTAGGCTGCTTCAGCAGCGAGCATGCCGGACTTCATCGCGGTGTGGCTGCCCTTGATGCGCGGCACATTCAAAAAGCCGGCACCGCAACCAAGCAGCACACCGCCAGGGAACGTCAGCTTGGGCAACGCCTGCAGGCCGCCGGAGTTGATGGCGCGCGCGCCGTAGCCGATGCGTTCTCCACCTTCAAGCAGCGCGCTGATCTGCGGATGCGTCTTGAAGCGTTGCATCTCATCGAATGGCGAGAGGCGTGGATTGGCGTAATCCAGATGCGTGACAAAACCAATCGACAGCAGGCGCTCGCCATAGTGATAAAGAAAAGAACCACCGCCGGTTTGTGAGTCCAGCGGCCAGCCGAGGCTGTGCTGCACATGACCGGGCTTATGTTTGTCGGCGGCGACACGCCACACTTCCTTGATGCCCAGGCCGAACTTGCTCGGACCGCTCTCGGCACGCAGCGCAAATTTATCTTCGAGTTGACGCGTCAATGAGCCTCGCGCACCTTCGGCAATCAGTGTGTAAGCCGCATGGATTTCCATGCCCGGCACATGACGGTCAGTCGGCTTGCCATCACGGTCCAGGCCCATCTCGCCAGTCAGAATGCCGATCATCTTGCCGGCATCGTCATACACCGGCGCAGCAGCAGAGAAGCCCGCGTAAATTTCCACGCCCAGTGCTTCGGCCTGCTGGCCCAGCCAGCGACACACTTCACCAAGGCTGGCGATGTACATACCATCGTTATGCATCAATGGTGGCAAGAGG
>DATJIB010000341.1:0-5456 GCA_035493575.1 Rhodocyclaceae bacterium
TGGAGAACCCGCAGCTCAAGCCTGAAGACGAGGCTGCCAAGTACATCAACACCGAAAACGCTGAAGCCCCTGTGCCTGATGTAAAGGCAGCACTGGATGGCGCACGCCAGATTCTGATGGAGCGTTTTGCCGAAGATGCGGGTCTGCTTGGCAAGCTGCGCGAACAATTGCTGGAAATCGGCATCCTTACCTCGGTCATGGCCGAAGGCAAGGAACAGGAAGGCGCCAAGTTCCGCGATTACTTTGTGTATTCCGAAAAAATTGCGGACATTCCTTCGCATCGCGCCCTCGCCCTGTTCCGTGGCCGTAACGAAGACATCCTGCGTATTGCGCTCAAGATGCCGGAAGAATTGCAGGACCCACCAATGTCCAGCCCGTGCGAACGTCGCGTGGCGAGCTATTTCGGCATCGCCGACCAAGGCCGCCCGGCTGATCGCTGGTTGATGGAAACAGCGCGTTGGGCGTGGATGGTCAAGATTTCCCTGCATCTTGAACTGGAACTGATGAACGCCTTGCGTGAACGTTCTGAAGAAGAAGCCATTCGCGTTTTCGCGCGCAACCTGAACGATTTGCTGTTGGCCGCACCTGCCGGTCCTCGCGTCACGATGGGTCTGGATCCTGGCATCCGTACCGGCGTGAAGGTCGCGGTTGTGGACAGCACCGGCAAGGTGCTGGACACCGCCACGGTTTATCCGCACGAGCCACGCAATGATTGGGATGGCACGCTGCATACGCTGTCCAAACTGTGCGCCAAACACAATGTCAATCTGATCAGCATCGGCAACGGCACTGCTTCGCGCGAGACCGACAAACTTGCTGGTGATCTCTTGAAGATGCACCCTGACCAGAAGATGAGCAAGATCGTGGTCTCGGAAGCTGGCGCTTCGGTGTACTCGGCCTCCGAACTGGCAGCCAAGGAATTCCCGGATCTGGATGTGTCGTTGCGCGGTGCGGTTTCGATTGCACGCCGTCTGCAGGACCCACTGGCCGAGCTGGTCAAGATCGACCCCAAGTCGATTGGTGTCGGCCAATATCAGCACGACGTGTCGCAAACCAAACTGGCGCGTTCGCTCGAAGCCGTGGTTGAAGACTGTGTGAATGCAGTCGGCGTGGATGTGAATACTGCCAGCGTTGCCCTGCTCACCCGTGTGTCTGGTCTCAACAGTACCCTGGCTGCCAATATCGTGGCGCACCGCGATGCGAATGGCCGCTTTGCCAGCCGTGATGCGTTGAAACAAGTGCCTCGCCTTGGCGACAAGACCTTCGAACAAGCGGCAGGCTTTCTGCGCATCAATGGTGGCGACAATCCACTTGATGGCTCGTCAGTTCACCCGGAAGCCTATCCTGTCGTTGAACGCATCCTTGCCGACATCAAAAAAGGCGTCAAGGAGGTCATTGGCGACAGCAGCACCGTGCGCGCGCTGAATGCCCACAAGTACACCGACGAACAATTCGGTTTGCCTACGGTGCAGGACATTCTCAAGGAACTGGAAAAGCCGGGCCGCGATCCGCGTCCTGAGTTCAAGAGCGCAACCTTCAAGGATGGAGTGGAAGATCTCAAGGATCTGCAACCAGGCATGCTGCTGGAAGGTGTTGTCACCAACGTGGCCGCCTTCGGTGCTTTCATCGACATCGGTGTGCATCAGGACGGCCTGGTGCACGTTTCGGCCTTGTCCAATCGCTTCGTGAAAGATCCGCACGAAGTGGTCAAGGCTGGCGATGTGGTCAAGGTCAAGGTGGTGGAAGTGGATATTCCGCGCAAGCGAATTGCCCTGACCATGCGCTTGACTGATGAAGTGGCCGCACCACGCTCGTCCGGTGATCAGCGCCCTGCAGCCAATCGCAACCAGATCAACAAGGCCGCGCAAAGCCGCCCTGCACAGGACGCTGGCAATAGCGCGATGGCAGCGGCGTTTGCCAAGCTCAAGCGTTAGGCAGCACTCATAACCGCTGATACATCTGTTTGTATAAATCCCGCATCCGCCCCGCTGCAGTCACTGGGGGCGCGATGCGGCCGTAGCGGGCCTGTTCAAACAAGTCGGTCGCTTCGGCAAATTGATTGTTCAGCTGATGATGCAGACGTTTGACACGGGCGAGGTATTCCCGGGTATCCAGGCCTTGCTCGCGCTCAACATGATGCGTGCCAAACAGTCGCTGCATGGCATAGAAAACCTGCAGTACGCCCGCGTTGCCCGATGCATGCCAGCCTAGAATGCCGAAGCGCAGATAGTCAAAATGCACGCGTAGCCATTGTCGAAATGGCGTTTCGCGAGCCAGCAGCCATGCGGCTATGGCAAGCGCTAAAGCAATCAGGCCAGCCAGCCATTTCAGTAAGCTCGTTTTATTGGTTGAGCAATAATTGCCCACCCCATTGATCAGGTCCTGAATCGCCTTCGGCACCTTGATCGGCTCCATTTTTACGAGCTGAGTTAGTTCCACCATCGTTTCGATAGCACGTGACTGCCAACGCGGCATGCCCGGGCGTTTAGCCGCGGCGCGCATTTCTGCCACGCTAGGCCAACGCCCGCCAGACTCGCGGTAACCGGGGCCACTGGGTCCATCCACCCCGCCGTTGGCGATGTCTTGATCACCTGCCCCGGCGTCACCCCCTGCACCACCGTGCAGTTGTGACTCGTCACCGCCACCATGGCTTCCGCCTTTCAGCAGCTGCCCACCATCACCGCCATTTTTCCCGATGTTCAGTTTTGCTACGTCACTCTTCTGGCCATACTTCCAGAAGATGCCGAACAGGGTTGTTTGCGGCGTGACTGAATACAACATGAAAGTCAGACCAAGGATGCAGACAGTGGCCGCAAAAATGGCCGTCATCTGACCATGGCTTCTTGGTATGCCAGACTCATCAGCACGAACGCAAACCTGCTCAGCCGCCAGCGTAAACACGACCGCAAAGATATACGGTACGAGATAAAACAACATGGTCCAGTCGGCACGGTAATGCGCCGTGGCAAACATGACCATCACGGCTGAAGCCAGTAAACCCAGCCTGAACTTGCGTCGATTGACGGTCACGCAATTGGTAGCGGCCTGAAGGCTCGCCAACAAATACAGGCCTGCACGCGGCATGCCCCACACGGGCATGAACATGGCAAAGGTCAGGAAAACGGCGAGAACAACACCTACCTTTTGCCAGAACAAACCACTCTCACTGACGAGACCATGCTGGCGCCAGGCAATGTTGAGGGTGAAAGCAAAAACAAAGGCCCATACAATCACCTCAGTGCCAAAACTACCGTACTGAATGTCCAGATAGGCATTGCAGATCACACCGAGCAGCAATGAGGCAAATAGGCCGACGTACGCCGGGAAATAAGTGATGGGCGGGCTCATGTATTGAACAGCCTCTCAAGGTCGTCGCCGCACTTCACCAAAAAGCAACTGGCGCCCAAGGCGCTCAACTCTGTGAAAACACGTTCAGCATGTGCAGGCGTAGCCCTGGCCTTTTCCGAGAAACTGCTGCTTTCTAAAACCACCACCAGAAGATGAACGCCGCGCATGTGGAGCGCGGCCAAGGAATCAAGCACCTGATCATTTTCGCGATCATGCGTGGTGATAAAGACCACCACTGTTTCGCCACTACTGCAATCAAGCGCCAGCTGGTTCAGTACATACCCGTAGGGAACAATGCCTTTGACATCGGCAACCGCCAGCTCGTCCAACATGCGTTGATAATGGTATTCGCCACTCCCGGCTTCAATGTTCAAAGGACGGCGCCCCTCGCCGCGCATGCGGGCGCGAATATTGTTGTGGCAGCAAAACTGGGCAATTGATGCGGCGATGCGGATTGCGTATTCGGTAGTGGCCTGCCGCCCTTGCCCGATATTGGATTCCAGACCCAGGTCGAGCACGACATAGATACAGGCGGAGGCCAGTGGCTCGAACTCCTTTACCATCAGCTCGTTGAGGCGAGCGGTAGTTGGCCAATGTATGTAACGCGGGTGATCACCACGACGATATTCGCGCAAGCCGGAAAACTCGGCTGAACCGCTGCCTTTAGGCAAGAGATAACCGCCTCTATGAATTTCCTGCGGTGAGCCTTGCAGGGGCAACGACACAATGGAAAACACATCGGGATAGACAGTCAGATTCTGCACACCGCCGTTTGTTTGCACTCTGGCCTCAGCCAGCCCCAAGGGAAAGGACGATCGCAGGCTGATCGGGCCGAGCTGGTAAAAACCCCGTTTCTCACAATTCAGGGAAATTGAAAAACTACACATGCCCCGCGCTGGCGCATAAGACACGATCCCGAACACTTCCTCGCCCGACGTATTCCCTACATCAGCATGGAAGGGCAACTTGTCGACCAGTTCGACCATGAAGCGCGGCAGAAAACCGCGATTCTCTACGTCAACCTGAAAGACTATTCTTTCACCCTCCTCGGCCCGCTGAGGGCCCACTCGATTGACGCTCAAGCGGCTCACCAGCCAATAAGGCCAGAACACACCGACTAGCGCTGTCGCCATCAAGGCAGCGGCAATGACCCACGGCAAAGTCTGGGTCCGATTCAATGCCGTGAAATAGGCGACCGCAATCAGCCCGACGACCACACCGGGTTTTACATAGCGCTCACGCCAAGTGGCATCCATCTTGAAATCGAGCCCGACTTAGATCGGCGGTGTGACCTGCGTAAGTACCTCACGCAGAATGGCTGCCGCAACCTGCCCCTTAGCCGCAGCTTGTGGCAGAAGCATGACTCTATGGGCCAATACGGGCACCGCCATGATCTTGACCAAGTCCGGCGTCACAAAATCACGGCCACGCAGATAAGCCAGGCCCTGGGCTGCGCGCGACAAGGCCAATACACCCCGTGGGCTGACACCCAGACGCAAATCAGCATGCTGGCGAGTGGCTACGGCGATACGCACGATGTACTCAGCGACGTCATTGCTGATGTGTATCGCCTTGGCTTGAGCCCTTGCTTGCAGAATGTCGTCTTCTGAAACCACCGGACGCAGCGACTCGATGGGATGCGCAGTGATTTGCGCGTTCAGCATCGCAACTTCTTCAGTCATCGAGGGATAGCCCATGCTGAGGCGCACAAAAAAACGATCGAGCTGCGCCTCAGGCAAGGGATGTGTGCCGGCCATATCGATTGGGTTTTGCGTCGCCAGTACCATGAACAGCCGAGGCAAATCGTAGGTGGAACCATCCACGCTGACGCGAAACTCCTCCATGCACTCCAGCAAGGCGGACTGCGCTCGTGGCGTCGCGCGATTGATTTCATCGGCAAGCAGGATATTGGTAAATACCGGGCCCGGCCGGAATTCGAAATCAGCGGTCTTCTGGTTGTAGATTGGCACGCCGGTCACGTCGGAGGGCAAGAGATCAGGCGTGCATTGCAGACGCTTCAGATCAACATCTACAGAACGCGCCAAGGCGCGTGCCAGCATGGTCTTGCCTGTTCCCGGCACATCCTCGAGCAGGACATGACCACGTGC
>DATJIB010000342.1:0-6835 GCA_035493575.1 Rhodocyclaceae bacterium
CGTGTGATTCAGGGGCTGGTTGCTGGCCCTATGATCCCGCTTTCGCAAACGCTGCTACTGCAAAGTTATCCGAAAGAGAAAGCCGGTACTGCATTGGCCATGTGGTCGATGACGACACTGGTAGCGCCTGTAATGGGGCCATTGCTCGGTGGTTGGATTACCGACAACATGGCCTGGCCGTGGATTTTCTATATCAACATCCCGATTGGTATTGGCGCGGCCGTCATCACCTGGAGTTTGTACAAGAAGCGCGAGTCGCCAACACGCAAGTTGCCTATCGATTCTGTCGGTCTGGGTCTGCTAGTGATCTGGGTGGGTGCATTGCAGATCATGCTCGACAAGGGCAAGGAACTGGATTGGTTTGCTTCGACACAGATCGTCACACTCGGTATCGTTTCCTTGGTCACTTTTATTTTGTTCCTGATTTGGGAGCTGACCGAGAAGCATCCGGTAGTTGATTTGAGTCTGTTCCGTCGCCGCAATTTCTGGGTTGGTACCTTGGCGCTCTCGCTCGGCTATGGCACCTTCTTCGGCAATGTCGTGCTGCTGCCTTTGTGGTTGCAACAATACATGGGCTATACCGCAACATGGGCAGGCATTGTGCTGGCGCCGGTGGGCGTGCTCGCCATCTTCTTCTCGCCGATTGTCGGCAAGAACGTGAGCCGTTTTGATCCGCGCCTTTTCTCGACCATTGCCTTCCTGGTGTTTGCGCTGGTGTTATGGATGCGGGCGCACTTCAATACCCAGGCTGATCTTGGAACGCTGATGGTGCCGACCGTGATTCAGGGCATCGCCATGGCTTTCTTCTTCATCCCGCTGGTGTCGCTGACCTTGTCCGGTTTGCCGCCAGAGCGTATCCCTGCGGCCTCGGGATTAAGCAATTTCGCGCGGATTACTGCTGGCGCTTTCGGCACTTCGATTGCCACCACGCTATGGGAAAACCGCGCTGCCGAGCATCACTCTGTACTGGTCGAATCCATCAATGTCGGCAGTGCCACTACGCAACAAGCTCTGAATGGATTAGCCAGCCAAGGCTTATCCACGCAACAGGGCTTGGCCTATATCAACCGACTGATTGATCAACAGGCCTTCATGCTCAGCGCCAGCGATATCTTTGCCGCTTCTGCAGCCATCTTCGTTGCACTGATCGGCGTAGTGTGGTTGGCGCGGCCGGTCAAGGCAAACGGTCTCGTTGATGCAGGTGGGGCGCATTGACAACAATTACTCAGCCTTTATCTGGATGAGAGGTTTGTGCCGGAGTTGTGTCGTCTGCTTGATTTCGGCGCGAATCTCTTCCAGGACTTTTGCTTTGTCATCGCGATAGAACAGGTTGAAACTCTCGAATGGAATCATGCGCCCATCGGGCTGCACCATGTGCACGCAGGATTTCTTCAATGCCCGAATATCCAGATTGCTGGCATCCATGAATTGCACGATCAGCACGCGGAATACATTTTCATAACCCAGGTTCGGCGGCGCCGAGAGTTGCGGCAGGCAGCACAGCAACTCGGATAGACAGTTAGCCTGTGATTCAGGCGAGTGATTGGTCGAGAACAGCTTGAAGAAATGCTCCTTCAGGCTCGGGTCGCGTTCGAACACGATGGTATTCGCGGCACCGGCCAGCAATACTTCGGGGCCAAGGTGTCGAGTCAGCGGTTGAACTGTGCCCCCAAGTTTTACCGCGTAAGCCATGCCCAGCGTGTCCGGATTGCACGGCACCGGCACGATATCTTCCAGCGCAAATAAATTGGACTGCTCAGCTACTGCACGACGTATTCCGCTCACCGTGAGGCGATTGTTTTTACCCTCGTAATTCTCGTTGCGCCCCGCATCCTGTACAGGTTGCAGAGTGACGCCGCGTACGCAGCGGAACGTCAGCGCATGTTGAATCACCGCGCCAATTTCATCGTCATTGACGCCGCGTTTGACGGTCATTACCAGCGTGGTGGAAATGCCATGCTGTTCGAGGGCGGCAAGGGCCTCGGTACGAATACGCCGCAAGTCTGCGCCGCGCAGATTCTGTAGTGCCTCGGCCTTGAAAGAATCAAACTGCAAATAAATTTCTATGCCTGGTTTATAAGTGGCAAGGCGTTCGACAAACTCAGCGTCCTGCGCGATGCGGATGCCATTGGTGTTCACCATCAGGTGCTTGATCGGCCGCTGCCGCGCCGCATCCAGAATGGCAAAGAAATCAGGATGCAGTGTTGGCTCACCGCCCGAAATCTGGACCACGTCCGGTTCCCCTTCGTTGGCCACGACGGCATCGAGCATGCGTTCAACGGTGGCGAGCGATTTGTGCGTCAGGCGCTCCGGCCCTGAAGCTGCATAGCAGGTCGGACAGCGCAGATTGCAGTGATCGGTGATCTCCAGCACGGTTAAGCAGGAGTGCTGCATATGATCCGGACAGAGGCCGCAATCGTATGGGCAGCCAAACTCCATGCGCGTATTGAATTGCTGTGGCATTTCCGGCGCCTTGACATACACCTCACGGCCGAGTCGATAGTAATCCGCATCGTCACTGATCAATACGCGCTCGGTACCGTGGGCTGGACACCATTTCTCCATGAACACCTGCTCGTCCTTGATCAGGATCTTTGCTTCGACGTTACGCAAGCAGGTGGTGCACACGGACGATGTGCTGTCATAAAACAGGTAAGGGCGAACTTTTCGGCTCATGGTTGTTTACGATTAGCATTGATTGAGTCTTGCATGCGTTTCTTTGCCTCGGCTATATCGGCTTCGGAATAGTTAGCTGTTTGGCATATACCACCCGCCACGAGCTGCCATTTACACGACTCGGCAAGGTCATAAAGCGGGAACGTTTTGTTGGCATATAGCTCACGCAAGAGCCAGTACGCATTCCTGTTGCCCAGAGTTGCGGCTGAATGCGCCCAATAGGCGGCGAGCAAAAGGTCATTGTTTCCGCGCATCGCTATCCGTGCGAGTACAACTTGTGCCTCTGCATTGCCATGTTCTGCAGCCGTGTTCAAATAGCGCATACGGGTTGTTTCGTCGCGACCGAGCCCCCCATTGCCCCACTGGAATGAATCGGCAAGTTTCACCATGCGCGCATCATCGCCCTGAGCTGCTTGTGGGATACCCTGCCTAAGTGCTTCGACAGAGGGGGTTGGGGTAACGGTTGGGACGGGAACGCATGCCGAAATGCAAGCGCAGATCAGCGCAAGCAAAAGGCTGGAGATCACTTTCATCGTTTCACCTCCGTACGAAGCGTGGCAAGACGGTTTTTTGCACGTTGCAAATCTGCTTTACCTAGATTGGCCTCTAGACGTTTTACATCCGCGTTCGCAGCCGCGATGGAAAACCAGGCGTAGGCATTTTGAGCATCTGAGCTAGTGCCTTGGCCGAGCTCATACATCCTGGCTAAACGCATGGCCGCATAACGATTGCCCGCACGTGCTGACCGCTCAAACCACTTAGCCGCTTCAACTGGATCAACCGCGAAAGCTTTTCCTTCCATCAGCCTCGAGGCCAAGTGAGCTTGTACATCCCGATTTCCTTGTGCTGCGATCGTGCGCAAAGCATCGAAGCCACTTTCTACTTGTCGTGCTTGATCCCAGCTGCCATCAATCAAGGCGTCGGCGCGCATGAGTTGTGCTTCCAGAAGCCCGTTGTCAGCGGATTTGTTCAGCCATTTCCAAGCAGATTGAGGATCCTTGGGCGCACCTGCGGTGCCGAAACGATATGCCAGCGCCAATTGCAATTGACTAATGGCGTCGCCTTTTTCAGCCGCAGGAAGAAAGACCGAATCGACAGTCTTGTCTTTGGCGGCAGGCAGATAAACCGGTGTTGCGCATCCCCAACCGATTATGCTGGCGGCGGCAAGACCAAGCAGAAGGTAGCGCGGATAACTAGAGCGTCGATTTTTCATCAATTGACTTCCAGAGCGTAGAACATGTGTTTGAGGCCTCTCCAGTTGAGTGGCACATATAACATCAGGGCAAGCATACAAACCCACTGAATGCCGCTCAATCCGAAAGGGTAGGTGTAGGGCACCGGTTTCAGGAAATCGATACCGAAGCGCCACAATAAATACGACGTAAACAGGATCTTGAACATGAGCCCAGACGTTTGGGCCAATTGAGCCTGCTTATTTTTCAGAACCAAGCAAAGAGTGCCGGCGAATGCAATTTCATATAGCTGTGTTGGATGGCGAGAAATTCCGTCACCAAAATCGACGCCCCAGGGCAGGCCTGTCGCCACGCCGAAGGTGCCATCGTTGAGGCCAGCCAGGAAGCAACCTACTCGGCCGATCATCAGCGCAAGCAGTACGGGAAACACAAATAGATCGCCTGTCGATTGCGTGTAGCCACATAGACGCTTTGCAATTTCTACCCCAAGCAATGCCCCGACCAAGCCGCCGACCATCGATTGTCCGCCTGTGAAGAAATTCAACCAGCTCGATTGCGTTGCCCAGAGGTGTGGCATTTCAATCCAATACACCGCCTTGTTGCCGAGGCCTGCACCGAGCAAACAGCCGATCAAAATGTAGAAGGCAGAGCCAGATAACGGCGAAGGCATTTGTTGTTGCTTGCGCAGATAAAAGTAATAGCGCGCGCCCAAAAACATGGCCGCAGCTTCGAGGAGCGCGTGCGCGGCTTGCGCAATCGCTGGATCCCGAATCATTCTTCGGTTCTGTTGTCGGTCAGGCGACGATAAAAGTAACGGGCAGCAAAGAAGCAACCAACCGCAAATAAGCCTGATGGAATCAGAATCATAAAAAGCCCTGGCGCTGTGGTGGCTGCTGGAACGAATCCTAGAGTGCATAAGCCACTGCCTAACGATAAGAGCCCGAACAGTAATAGGAGAATTACGCGAAAGAAATTGAGCATGGCATGCTTCCTTTTGGCGAGTTGGCGTTGTGGGTTAGCCTGTTGTGCGTCGTGTATATAACGTTACTTCAGGCCGACTCGGCCATTTTCTTCAGCGTCACGTAGTCGGTTTTGCCTGTGCCAAGCAAAGGCAAGGCTTCGACTTTGACGATCTTGCGCGGCACGGCCAGCTCGGGCAAGCCCAATTCGCGCGCCGTATTTTGCAACTGCTCACGGCCAAGATTGGTATCGGTCGTGAATAAGACCAGGGCTTCGCCACGGGCAGGATCCGGCTGCGACGATGCGGCATGCGCTTTGTCTGCGTTGGCAGCATTGGCAATTTTCTCCACGACTTCCAGTGAGACCATTTCGCCAGCAATCTTGGCGAAACGTTTGACGCGGCCCATGATGCGCACAAAGCCGTCGTCATCAATATCGACGACATCACCGGTGTCATACCAGCCAGGGCCCGCATCCGACTTAGGTCCTTCGATGACACCAGGGTTGTCGTAGCGGTAATAACCGCTCATGACGTTGGGGCCGCTTACATGCAGAATGCCGCCCTTGTCGATGCCGGGTACAGGAATGAGTTTGTGCTGAATCCCTGGCAAGAGTTGACCGACAGTGCCGGTGCGGTAAGCCATGGGTGCATTGCAGGCAAGTACCGGTGCCGTTTCAGTAGCGCCATAGCCTTCAAAAATACGGATGCCGAATTTCTCGAACCAGAGTTCGCGTACCGCTTGCGAAAGTTTTTCGGCACCGGCTACGACATAACGCAGGCGATAGAAATCGTAAGGGTGGGCGAACTTGCCGTAGTGACCGAGGAAGGTACTCGTGCCGAACAGGATCGAACAACCGCGGTCATAGGCAAGCTCGGGAATCACGCGATAGTGCAGTGGCGATGGATACAGGAATACGCGTGTGCCGGTCATGAGTGGCAGCAGGGCGCCGCCGGTGAGACCGAAGGAGTGGAATATCGGCAGGGCGTTCAGCACTTTGTCGCTGGTATTAAAGTCGACAATGGCCCGAACCTGCGAAATGTTGGCGAGTAGTGCACGATGTGAGAGTACAACCCCTTTGGGCTTGCCTTCCGAGCCCGAGGTGAACAAGACAACGGCGGAGTCTTCCGGCTCAGCGCCCTTATTGGCCGCGGCTTTCGGGCACCAGCGTGCATAGGCGATCCACCATAGCTTGTCGCCAAAGCCAATCTGCTCACGCAAGTCTTCGATATAGACAATGCGCACGTTTTGCAGCGCGGTGACTTTGTCCGTCAATTTGCCTTGCTCAAGAAATGCGCGCGAAGTGATCAGGGTTTTGATCTGCGCTGCAACGCAGGCGTTCTGCATGCCTTCGGTGCCGGCGGTGTAATTGAGCATGGCCGGCACGCGGCGGAAAGCGCCGAGGCCAATCAGCAAGCCCAAGGTGGGAGCGAGGTTGGGCAGGAGCAGGCCGATGCGTTCGCCCGGTTCACCCAGGCGGCTGGCAACACGGCCAAGCACCAACGACATCTTGATCAGATCGCCGTAGCTGTATTCAATCTGCTTCATGTCTTCGACCATCTTGCGGTGGTGGCCGAAGTTGTCGGCAGCCTCAAGCAGACCGGCAAACAAGGTTTGTTGTGGCCGCGATGCGAACATCATTTCCTGCATGATGCGGCGTAGCGCTTCGCCGGCCTTGTAGCGCCGCTCCTTGGCGCGGTCAGCTACCGGCATCGGGATCGAAGTCGCAGGACGAATCGTGATGCGCATCTTCGGAAACCAGCCACGTGGCGCTTCGCCCGTCATGCGTGTGAAGTGTGTGCGCGAAGGACCATCCAGGCGCACCGGCACGATCACTGCGCCGGTTTTTGCAGCTACGAAGGCCGGGCCTTCATAGACTTTCATCATGCTGCCCGTGACCGTTAAACGGCCTTCAGGAAAGATCACGACGGGGCGGCCGGACTCAACCAGCTTGATGATCTTCTTGATTGCCATCGGACTGGTGGTGTCCACGGTCAGATAATCCAC
>DATJIB010000343.1:0-2877 GCA_035493575.1 Rhodocyclaceae bacterium
TCGCCCGTACAGGCCCGCCGACGGTGAGGCTTGAACAAACGCTTACCGAAATTGAGCGCATGTTTCTACAACGGCGTTGGCCCCATGTTTATGTGGTTAACGCCGAAGGAAAGTTCTGTGGCGCAGTATCTGTGCACGATTTCTCGCCCTATATGCGTAGTGGTGTCGCACCATCAGACAAGCTACCCGACCACTTGCTACAAACCGAATATCCACGGGTGACCCCGGAAATGGGGCTAGGCCGTGTACTGGAAGTTTTCTCTGGCCACACCGGCGAACGCCTGCCACTAGTCGATGCACAAAACCATCTCAAAGGTTTTCTTTCTAAAACCGACCTTATCCTGCTGCTCGGAGAAAGCGTGGGCGGCTTATAAAGCTGGCCTAGCCAGCCGCCGCCAAGGACTTTAACGAGGCCGATGAAAGTAGGCTTTGATTTTTTGCACTTGCTGCTTGGCCCACAACCAGCCCGGCTGCTGACTTACGCGTTCATAGACCCAATGCTTGGCGGCGATGAATTTGCCCCAAGCCCAGGCAAACCAGGCCAGCCTCATCAAGGCCGGTTTGGTACACGCCAGGATCCAGGCCATGATGGCAGTGCCAACAATCTTGGCGCCGACAAACATCATCAAGCCAGATACCACGTGATGCTTGGCAATCAGCCACAAGCCCCCAATCTTGAACGGAAAGATAGCGAGAATGGGAATAATGAAAAAGCACAGCGCGAGGTAAGGCGAGGCGCCACTCATAAAGCGCTCGACCAGACGCAAGACCGGCAAGCTGCCGAGCCAGCGCATAAAGCGGGCCATCGGTTCCCACAACCACTCTTCGAACCAGAAGAATAGTGCGGCGATAACAACCAGCGGGAATGAAGCTGTGCGCAGAATGCGGCGCGACAGCTGTTTAGGCTTTTGATCAGGGGTCAAGACTTGGGGTCGCTCTTAATTTCAGGGCCCTGCTGTTGCTGCTGTTTTTGTTGGCGGACTTCCTGTTGCGGCAACTCTTGCTGCTGCACATCCATACGCGCTTCATCTTCAATCCACGCTTCCGGCGCGCGGCGCAGGTCAAGCGTGAACGGGTAATCGGGATTGCGCCCTTCACGGCGCACATGCAGCGGGCCGGGTGTATGACCATGCGCCCAGAAGCGTGCCAGACGGCGCGACTCGGCTTCATTGGCATTGACCGGGAAGGTATCGTAATTGCGGCCACCCGGATGCGACACATGGTAGGTACAGCCGCCAATCGCATGGCTGCTCCAGGTGTCGACCAGATCAAACACCAGCGGCGTATGTACACCTATGGTGGGATGCAGCGCCGAGGGAGGGTTCCAGGCGCGATAGCGTACACCCGCCACATACTCGCCGCGCACACCAGTAGGTGTGAGTGGCAGCGGACGACCGTTGCAAGTCAGGATATGGCGGCTATCGTTCATATTGCGCACGCGCACTTGCATACGCTCGACGGATGAGTCGACATAGCGTGCCGTCGCACCCGCAGCAACCTCTTCGCCGAGCACATGCCAGGGTTCAATGGCTTGGCGCAATTCGATTTCAATGCCGTGATACACCACGGTACCGTAGCGCGGGAAACGGAACTCGATGAAGGGTGCGAACCACTCATGCTCGAAGGCGTAACCGGCGCGCTGCAAATCACTGACCACATCGCGCAAGTCCTGCGCCACAAAGTGCTGCAGCATGAAGCGATCATGCAGCTCGGTGCCCCAACGGATTAGCTTGCCTTGATAGGGCTGCTTCCAGAAGCGCGCGACCAGCGCACGCAGCAGCAGCATCTGCACCAGACTCATGCGTGGATGCGGCGGCATTTCAAAGGCGCGGAACTCGACGATGCCTAAACGGCCCGATGGGCTATCCGGTGAGTACAGTTTGTCGATACAGAATTCGGCGCGGTGCGTATTGCCGGATAGATCAACCAGCAGGTTGCGCAACAAACGATCTACCAGCCAAGGCTGCAATGACTCATCGCCCGGCTGCAGACGTTCGGCCATTTGCTGGAAAGCAATCTCAAGCTCGTACAGGCTTTCATGGCGCGCCTCATCCACACGTGGCGCCTGGCTGGTCGGGCCAATAAACAGGCCTGAGAACAAATACGAGAGCGAAGGATGATTCTGCCAATAGGTGATCAGGCTCATCAACACATCGGGCCGGCGCAACATCGGCGAGTCGGCTGCAGTGGCTCCGCCCAGGGTGGCATGATTGCCGCCGCCGGTACCGGTATGGCGACCATCGAGCATGAACTTGTCGGTACCCAGGCGCGACAGGCGCGCTTCTTCGTACAAGGTCTCGACGTTATGTACCAGCTCCGGCCAAGTGCGGGCCGGCATGATGTTCACTTCAATCACACCCGGATCCGGGGTGATCTTGAACTCACGCAAACGCGGATCGCTAGGTGGCGGGTAGCCTTCAATACGGACAGCGATCTTGAGGTCAGCCGCCGTTTGCTCAACCGCATTCAGCAGTTCGACATAATCTTCAAGCAAGGACAGCGGCGGCATGAAAACATGCAGCACACCGCCGCGCACTTCACAGCACATGGCGGTATGAATGATTTCGCGTGGCGTGTAATCCTGCTTGGGTTCGGTAGTCAACTTGGCTGCAGCAACTTCGCCGGAAGCCGGCAAATCAGCGTGCTCGGCAAATGGATCGGGATCAAACTCCAGATCCATCTGGTCCGGCGCGACCCATGGCAAAGACGCCAAAGGCAAGCGCAGCCCCATCGGCGAATCACCGCCATGCAGGAAAACATGTTTACGGCGCAGCGGCCATGGGCTGGAACGCCAACCTGGCAAAGCACCCGGCTTGTTATTCTTGGCCTGCGCGCGCTCAAGTGGCTTGATCGGCAACACATAGCCCACTGCCTCGC
>DATJIB010000344.1:0-5092 GCA_035493575.1 Rhodocyclaceae bacterium
ATGTGTACAAGGCTATTCGGCAAGCTATTACTACATAGCGCCAGCACGACACGTAGCAGCGCCACACCATGCAGCCCCAAATACAAGCTCCAGTAGACGTTCGAAGCCTGCAATGGACGGCCACTATGCCCCAGGCTCACACGCGTCACAAAACCAATCAGCATGGTTACGCAGAAGCCCATGCCCACCGCATGCTCGGCTGCGGCCCCAACAGCGATCCCCATCTGGCCCAGCATGTACAAAACAAACGCCAGTGGCAGCCATGCAAATGAGAGATGCAGCATCGCCAGCAAACGATTGCCAGCGCAAGCGCCACGTAACTGCCCTCCGGCCCAAGTCCAGGCCGTATATGCCGTACTCACTGCCAGGCCTGCTGCGGTCATGGCGCCCAGTTCCGGCAATGCCAGCGCCGAGGCAACAACCAACAGCGCGCAGCTGCCCAACCAGGCATACAGGATCGATATCGGGCGCCATATTTCGCGCTGCGGTACGACGGCCTGTGTGAAGAACGGAATCATGCGATGCGCTACCGTCAAAAAGATCGGCACAATCCAGGCCCAAAGTGTCAAATCACGCGCCACCAACCAGAAGCTAAATTCAGCCGACAAAACCCAAGCGATGCTTGCCAGAATCGCAACGTTGCCAGCCACCATGGCGCCGAGGATGCAGCGTGCATGACGCTGATCGGTCTGAGGTGCGCGATGTATGCAGCAAAACCACAACCATGTTGCCCACCACCAGATCAAGAGCAAGGTGAACAAGCCAAACAGTGGCCATCGCCCTCCCAGTGAAAAACCTAGCAGCGTAAACAATAGGCCGATCACCTGCCCCAGAGCCAAAGGCAGATGCCCCTTGGGCGCGACCGTACCGAGCCAGCGCGGGCCAGCGGTAAAAACAAAGCCCAGCATGAATGGTGGAAAAATCCCCAATGGCATCATCAGCCCGTGCACCAGCGTTGGTGGTTGTGAGGTCAAGCCGGCAATAGGCAACGCTACGCTCCACCACAGCGCCAATACAAGGAAGCCAGCTACTCCGGCGCTGAAATAAGCGCGATGCGGAACCTGCGTCAGACGCTGCCAAGCCAATAAGACAGGACCTGCCATTATTGTGTTCATGTCGAACTACCGCGACGTTGACGCATGCGTTGTGCCAGCTGCTCAACTACCCCTTCTGGCAGGCGCGCAATGGCCGGGAATACATCACGCTCCTCTTGATCCGCATGGGCCAAATAGGTGTTAATGAAACGTGAAAGTACCAGGGGTGTGGTGGCTGGAGCCTTGCTATTAGCAATCTGGTTGAGCCAGGGACGAATCTCCGTCCACATAAGGTCAAGCTCTCTATGCGCTTTCTGCAGACCATCAATGGCATGATTGATGAGAGGATCATGGAGTTGCAGCAAGGCCGGAAAAACATCCTCCTCTTCGTCAGCATGATGATGTGGCAGTGCCAGCTCGAAATAGCGCAGGATATTGCAGGCGGCCAGACGCGCCTCTTCATCCACGCCTCGCATACTCACGTGCGCAGCCACCTGCCCGCTCAGCATGCTGAAATGCCTGATTTTTTGATGACAGGCAAAAAGCAGCTCTAGTGGGCGCTCTTCTTCAACAACTAGGGATCGGGGCTTGATTTGCATTGCGCACATCCATCAAAGATAGTGGATTGTGGCACGCAGCATTTTGGCATTCTCTGATCGACATCAAGAAAAGCCCAAACTCGGACTCGCTAACCGGAGTGGCCAGCTTTGCTCAGGTATTGCGGGCCTGTACCACCCGCAGAAACTCGGCTGCCTCACAAGGCTTTGCGAATAAATAGCCTTGATACTCATCGCAGCCCTTGCTCTTCAGAAATGCCACTTGCGCCTCGGTTTCAACGCCCTCCGCTACCGTGCTCAGACCTAATTTCCGGGCGAGTGTAATGATGGCATCGACTAGTACATCGTCATTGGCATCGATCTGAATATCGCGGATAAAAGCACGATCGATCTTCAGCTTGCTCACCGGAAAGCGCTTGAGCTGACTCAGTGAAGAATAGCCCGTACCAAAATCATCAATGGCCAGCTTTACGCCCAGGGCAGTCAGGCGATGCATTGTCACCAGGGCTTGATCGACCTGCTCCATGATCATGCTTTCGGTAATTTCCAGTTGCAGCAAAGGGGCCGGACAATCGCTGGCCTGCAGGGCCATTGCGACTGAGCTCACGAACGAAGGCACACTGAACTGCCGTGCTGAAAGATTGACAGCGATTGGAATATCACCATAGCCCTCTTTCTGCCACGCGCGCGCTTGCGTGCAAGCAACTCGCATGACCCAATCTCCGATCGGCACAATCAAACCGGTTTCTTCGGCAATCGGAATGAACTGCATGGGTGATACCAAGCCACGCTGCGGATCATTCCAGCGCAACAAGGCTTCGGCGGAAACCACCCGACCCGTATTTGCATGAATGATAGGTTGGTAATACAGACACAGCTCGCCCTGCTCCAGTGCGCGCCGTAGGCCGGCCTCCAGCTCCAGACGATCAAGCATGGCCTGCATCATCTCAGGCGTATAGAAAGACACAGCATTGCCGCCCTGATCCTTGGCGCGATACATGGCAGTATCGGCGTAGCGCAGCAGGGTGTCAGCGTTCTCTGCATCACGCGGGTACACCGCTACCCCCAGGCTGGTCTTGACCCGCAAAATCTGTGGGCCCAGTTCAACCGGCAAGGCCAGTGTTGCAAGAATTTTCTGGGCCACCGGTACGATATCGGCGGCATCAGAGATATCGGCCAACACTACTACAAACTCATCGCCGCCGAGGCGTGCCACCGTGTCGCCATCACGAACGCAACTCGTCAGACGCTCTGCCACAATTTGCAGCAGCAAATCACCCTGGCTATGACCAAGACTGTCATTCACGGTTTTAAAACGATCCAGATCGAGCATCAACACGCCAACAACGCGATGCGCGCGGCGCGCATACACCAGAGCCTGATGCAGGCGATCGGACAGCATGTAGCGATTGGCAAGATTAGTGAGCGAGTCGATACGCGCCTGTCGCTCCAGTGCATCGGTCTTGCGCTCGATCTCCTGCTGCTGCTGCGCCAGCGAGCTACCCATACGGTCCAGCGCCTGCATCACCAAGCCTAGCTCACCACGCGGATATGGCATGCCAATTGGATGATGATAGTCGCCAGCGTCCATGCGCGAGATCGCCTGCATCAAACGCGCGGTCTGCCGGCGCAGGGCAAACTCGCCCAATCCTGCCGCCACAATAAAGATCAACACAGCCAGGATCAGGAGGCTGAACAAGGCATGCCTGAACTGGCCGTCAAGCTGTTCATTGAACTCATCTACCGACACGCTCAAAGCCAGACGCAAACCCGTTTCATTCCAACGCGGCAGCAAAGCGCGCACCCAGAACCTGGCCTCTTGTCCTTCCCCCAGCACCTGCATGCCGGAAGACTTGGAGTTGAGCATGAAATCCCGCTGCGCCTGATTCGGCACCACTTGCCCCACGCTTTGACCCTGATGGTTCATGATGAGAGAACCATCATCGTTCCAGACTTGGAAATTCATGTTGGGATAAGGCAGCGTCATGGCAATGGCGCGCCCATATGCATCCATGTTCAGCGAGGCAAGCAAGATGTAGCTCAGCGAGCCCTTGCTGTCACGAACCGGGTACGCCACCTGCAGTACGCCTTTATGGCTGAGGCGCCCGATCGCCGCTTCAACCACGGCCTCCTGCGAAACCAGTGCACGTTTGAAGTAATTGCGATCCGCGAGATTCAGCGTGCGGCCACTTTGCAGGGAGTCGCAAAAAAGGCTGCCATCCGGTTTGATTGAGATCAGGCCTGTGTATTGGGGATGCTCGCGCAGCACATCGGCCAAAAAAGCCGAGCAGGCTCCCCTGTCACTCCCGCCCACCAAGGGCACGCGGGCCAGACCAAACAAGAGCTGCACCGTACCTGCAATCTTGTCGTCCAGCTCCCGCGCAATGACTTCGGCGCGCACCTGCAGCTGCTCATGAGCCAAGGCGCCGGTGGTGGCGCGGTTCTGCAACAATAGCCATAGCATGGCCAATACCGGCAGCAAGGATGCCGCCAGTACCAGCAAAAGTATTCGCACGCGCAGACTCAAGCGCCGCTCCCCCGAGCAAAATTAAATCGCCAGCCCCATCTATGTGATCTGACGGGGTTTCTCAGAGCATACGTGATTTCCGGGGGAGATGAGTCGGGGCTGTTCCCGCCACCAAAAGGGTGCGCTTGCTGTTGCCCAATGAAAAACGGGGCTTACGCCCCGTTTTGTCTGCAGTCCAAATAGTAATCAGCTTTGCTTGCGGCGACGCGCTACCAGCAGCCCGCTCAGACCAAGGCCAGCCAATGCCAAAGAGCCTGGCTCAGGTACCTCAGTCACATTGAACACAACCTCGTAATTCCAAGAACCGCCATTACCGCTCCGGCTAAGGAAACTTGGAGAGATTGCATAAACGCCAGGGCTTAAAAACGGCGAGTTATCAATTGCCGAGACCGGCACCTGCGACAAGATATTCAACGTCACATTGAACAAGCTGGCGCCCTGGTAATGCCCTCCCGAATACAAGGAGTAGCCTTCTGTGAGGGCTGTCGTGTTTGGGTCTATCGAACTATTAAGCACCCGGTACGTTACCGAGTTGAGTACTTGCCCAACGCCAATGTTGAACAAAAAACCATCAAAGTCAGTCGTCGGGCCAAATGCAGCCGAACCCAGCAAAGTATTGCTGCCAGCACTGAATGTCAGTGTCGTATTGCTGAACGTGGCCAAATCACCATTGATGCTTTCGTCATAGATAACCGCAGCCTGGCTTGAGCCCACAAGCGCACACAACAAACTGCCAATTGCCAATATTTTCTTCATTCTTATTCATCCCTTTGGTGGCCCCAATGGCCGAGCCTCTCTAACAGCAGCATTTATGCCAGGGTGAATACATGAAATGATTTCAAATACATAGGAAAACCATGTGCGGGCGCTCTACAGGCAATGTAAAGCGCCCCGACATCCTTCTGGTTTGAAGGTCGCTTCAAACCAGCAACCCTACTCGATCGAAAAACGTACATTGGCGGGGTTTTTCCCTG
>DATJIB010000345.1:0-6451 GCA_035493575.1 Rhodocyclaceae bacterium
GTCAGCGACATTCGCGGTACCAGCCCCAAGGTCTGGAATGGCTGGAAAGGCAAACTACTTGAGGACCTGTATCGCGCCACGCTGAATCTACTGCGCGGTGAAGTAGCGGCCTTTGACGGTACCGTCGAACAACGCCAGGAAGAAGCGCGTGAAATCATGCGCTATAACGGCTTGCGCGATGACGTGGAAAAGGAATTATGGGAGCAATTTGATACGGTGTATTTCCTGCGTCACGATGCACAGGACATTGCGCTGCACGCCAGGGTTCTGCATAGCCGCTGGAACAATAATCAAACCATTGTCGTCGCCCGCATCAACCCTATGGGTGAAGGCCTGCAGGTCATGGTCTACACCGCCAACCAGCCAGAACTGTTTGCGCGTCTGTGTGGCTTCTTTGCCAAGCTCGGCTACAGCATTGCTGATGCCAAGATCTACACGACCAAACATGGCTACGCACTGGACAGTTTTGTTCTGCTTGATCCGACCAATCAGCTGCCCTATCGCGACATGATTTCGCTGATCGAACACGATCTGGTCGAGTTGCTGCAAAACAGCGGCCGTGTCACGGCACCTGCGGGCGCGCGCATTTCGCGCCAGGTCAAACATTTCCCGATCACACCGGAAGTCAGTATTCGCCCGGATGAGCGCGGCAATTATTATTTAATGTCAGTGACAGCGGCAGACCGCCCCGGCTTGCTGTACGCACTCGGCATGGTGCTGGCCAAGCACAATGTGTCGGTACATACCGCCAAGATCAATACGCTGGGCGAACGCGTTGAAGACACCTTCCTTGTCAGCGGGAGTGAGCTGGCGCAAACCGGCAGTCTGGTGCGTCTGGAGCAGGAACTACTCACCGCGATGCAGGTTTAGTTTTGAACCAGACCGAGCGCTTCTACAAAATCGAACAAATTCTGAACGACCGGCGCACTGCTACGTTTCAGGAGTTGATGGATGAACTGGAAATTTCACGCGCCACCTTGAAGCGCGACTTGCAATACCTGCGCGATCGCCTCAATGCGCCGATTGTGTATGACCGCGAAACCAATGGTTATCGTTTCGACACACCCGACCGTTATGCGCCCAAGCATCAGCTGCCAGGCTTGTGGTTCAACGCTTCGGAAATCCATGCGTTGCTGATGATGCAACACTTGCTCGAAGAAGTTCAGCCCGGCCTGCTCGGCCCGCATATCGCGCCTTTGCAAACCCGGTTGCAAAGTTTGCTCGGGAGCCAGGATGATGCGCCGGGTGAGATAACACGTCGTGTGCGCATCCTGCACGCGCACAAGCGCAAGAGCGAACTCAAACATTTCGAAGTGATTGCCTCAACGTTACTCAAGCGGCAGCGCCTGAAGATCCGCCACTTCAATCGCGGCCGCAACGAAGAAAGCGAACGTGAAGTATCACCACAGCGCCTGGTTCATTACCGCGACAATTGGTACCTGGACGCCTGGTGCCACTTGCGCAATGATTTACGCAGTTTTGCCGTCGATGCCATTCGTGCCGCCGAAATTGTGGACACACCCGCTATAGACGTGAGCGAACAGGACTTGAGCAAAGTGCTCGCCGCTGGCTACGGCATTTTCTCTGGCAGCGAGGTGCAATGGGCCAAGTTACGTTTTGAGCTTGAACAGGCGCGCTGGGTGATAGAGGAGCAATGGCATCCGCAGCAGCGCAGCACCTTGCAAGCCGATGGCAGCCTGTTAATGGAACTACCCTACGCCAATCCAACCGAACTGATCATGGACATTCTGCGCTATGGCAGTGGCGTGGAAGTGCTTGAACCGCCGGCATTACGGCAGGCGGTGCAACAAGAGTTGCTCGCCGCCGCCAAGCGCTATAAATAGCGCCAGAACTAATCGTCCCCGGCAACGCTGCCGTCAGGAAATAGTTCTTCAGTAAAGCCGAACAGACTCAGATCGCGTATACGCATCGGATACAGAATTCCATCCAGATGATCGCACTCATGCTGCACCACGCGCGCGTGGAAGCCAGTCACTTCACGTTCGATACGACCACCAAATTGGTCAAAGCCGCTATAGCGCAAGTAGGTCACTCGCGGTACTACGCCACGCATGCCCGGCACTGATAGGCAACCTTCCCAGGCTTCGTCCTCTTCATTGGTCAGGGCTTCCAGCACCGGATTGATCAGCACCGTATAGGGCACTGACTCAGCATCCGGGTAACGCGGATTAGCGCCCACACCAAAAATGACGACACGCAGATCCACACCGATTTGCGGCGCTGCCAAGCCAGCCCCATTCAAATCGGCCATGGTGTCCTGCATGTCTTCGATCAAGGCATGCAGCTCTGGTGTATCGAATTTCTCCACCGGGCGCGATACACGCAACAAGCGTGGATCGCCCATGCGCAGTACCTGGCGAATCATTTCGCGGCAAAGTGCTCCAGCACGCTACGCACACGCGACAGCGACACCTTCAGCACTTCCTCGATATTTTCAAAACGGATGCCATTGGCAGAATCACCGCGACCAGCCGCCCAGTTGGCCGATACGCACAGCGCCGCATACGGCACATCTGCTTCGCGCGCCAGGCAGGCCTCCGGCATACCTGTCATGCCGATAATGTCAGCGCCATCGCGCTCCAAACGATTAACTTCAGCGGCCGTTTCCAGACGTGGCCCCTGCGTCGTCGCATAAACCCCGCCGTTGATAAATGGCTCAGAGGTTTCATGGAAGGCATCAATCAAGGCCGAACGCAGTGGGCCGTTGTAAGGCTCGGTGAAATCGATGTGCACGACATGGCCGTCATGCTCATGGAAAGTCGAAGGACGACCCCAGGTGTAGTCAATGATTTGATGCGGGATGATCAGTGCGCCAGGCGGAATGTCATTGCGAATTGCACCAACCGAAGCGACCGAGATGATGCGCTCGGCACCCGCCGCATGCTTTAAAGCCCAGATATTGGCGCGGTAATTGACCATATGCGGCGGAATTGTGTGTCCATAGCCGTGTCTGGCCAGGAAAACCACGGGTTTGCCACCCAAACTACCGAAAGTCAGTGCGCCAGAGGGTTCGCCGTAGGGAGTACGCACCACTTCACGGCGCGTAATGTCGAGATTAGCCAGTTGTGTCAGGCCGCTACCACCAATGATTGCCAGCATGGAGTTTACTTATGTGCCCCTGTTGTTGATTTCATAAAAGCATAACACGGTCTAAGTCCCTGTCTGTGCTAGAATACGCGCCCTTCTGCGGTGGCTTTTTGCGCTGCACAATTAAGCCAATTTCAAGTCCCCCGCAGCATTTTCTGGATTTCTACCATGTCACGCGCTCTTAGAAACATCGCTATCATCGCCCACGTTGACCACGGCAAAACGACTCTGGTTGACAAACTTCTTCGCCAATCCGGCACTTTCGCCGCTCACCAGCAAGTGGATGAGCGCGTTATGGACAGCAACGATCTGGAAAAGGAACGTGGCATCACGATTCTGGCCAAGAACACTGCTATCGATTACGAAGGCACCCACATCAACATCGTCGACACCCCAGGCCACGCGGACTTCGGCGGTGAAGTCGAGCGCGTTCTCGGCATGGTCGACGGCGTGCTGCTGCTGGTCGATGCGGTTGAAGGCCCAATGCCACAAACCCGCTTCGTCACCAAGAAGGCTTTGGCCCTTGGCCTGCGTCCTATCGTTGTGATCAACAAGGTTGACCGTCCAGGCTCACGTCCTGACTGGGTTGTGGATCAAACCTTTGATCTGTTCGACAAGCTCGGCGCTACCGACGAACAACTCGACTTCCCTATCATTTACGCATCCGCGCTGAATGGTTTTGCCAAACTCGACATGAAGGAAGAGTCGGACAATATGCGTCCCCTGTTCGAAACCGTGTTGAAGCATGTACCGACCCCACCAGGTGATCCAGAAGCGCCGCTGCAAATGCAACTGGCTGCTCTGGACTACTCCACCTACACCGGTCGCCTCGGCGTCGGCAAGGTCATCAATGGTCGTATCAAGCCAGGCCAGGCTGTTGTGGTGATGAACCACGACAAGCAAGTTGCCAGCGGCCGTATCAACCAGGTTCTGGGCTTCCAAGGTCTGAACCGTATTCCAGTTGAACAGGCTGAAGCCGGCGACATCATCATCATCTCCGGTCTGGATGACATCGGTATCGGCGTCACCATTTGCGACAAGGACAATCCTGTCGGTCTGCCAGTCGTGGGTGTGGATGAGCCAACCCTGACCATGGACTTCATGGTGAACTCCTCGCCACTCGCCGGTACCGAAGGCAAGTTCGTGACCTCGCGTCAAATCCGCGATCGTCTGACCAAGGAATTGCTGACCAACGTCGCACTGCGCGTTGAAGACACCAAGGACGCCGATATTTTCCGCGTCTCCGGTCGCGGCGAACTGCACTTGACCATCCTGCTCGAAACCATGCGTCGCGAAGGTTTTGAAATGGCCGTTGGCAAGCCACGCGTTGTGTACCGTGAAATCAACGGCGAAAAGTGTGAGCCATACGAAAACCTGACCATCGACCTGGAAGATGCACACCAGGGCGCGGTCATGGAAGAAATCGGTCGTCGCCGTGGCGAACTGACCAATATGGAATCCGATGGTCGTGGCCGTACCCGTCTCGAGTACCACATCCCTGCCCGCGGTCTGATCGGCTTTCAGTCCGACTTCATGACCATGACGCGCGGTACCGGTCTGATCAGCCACGTGTTCGACGACTACGGTCCTGTCAAGGCGGATCTGCCAGGCCGTCACAATGGCGTGCTGATCTCGCAAGACAATGGCGAAGCCGTTGCCTACGCGCTGTGGAAGCTGGATGACCGCGGCCGCATGTTCGTGACCCCAGGTGAAAAGCTGTACGAAGGCATGGTCATCGGCATTCACAGCCGTGACAACGACCTGGTTGTGAACCCGATCAAGGGCAAGCAACTGACCAACGTGCGCGCTTCCGGCACCGACGAAGCTGTGCGCCTGACCCCACCGGTCAAGCTCACCCTGGAATCGGCTGTTGAATTCATCGACGACGACGAACTGGTCGAAATCACACCGCAAAACATTCGTATCCGCAAGCGCTTCCTGCTTGAGCACGAACGTAAGCGTGCGAACCGCGCCGAAGCCTAATCCGCTTCACGCAAAAGAAAAGGCCGCTCAATGAGCGGCCTTTTTGTTTATGCGGCGCTAATAACTTATGCCGCTGCCGCCATCTTTTGGCCGTACAGGGCATTGACCATATCGGCCTGAGTCAGCATACCGATCAAGCGGCGTTCATCGTCTACCACCGGAATATGGCGCAAGCCATGCTCGGAAATCAAAGGAAGCAATTCAATAATTGGTTTATTGCCTTCCGCCAGGCGAACGTTGGTGGTCATGATCTGCCCCACCACTTCAGGCTTGGTGCTGTGGGTTTGACCACTCCGGCTAAGCAAGTGACGCAGCTTGCCCTTGAAGCCAACATAGGTTTCGACACCCGCGTGTTCCATGAAATCGATAGGCGTCACGATACCGACCACGCGCTTACCTCTATCCAGCACCGGTAATGCCTTAAGCTTGTGCGTATGCAGCAGGCGCCAGGCCTCTTCCAAAGAGGTGCCGAAATCGACTGATATCACATCGGTGCGCATCACGTCCTGGCAAACCATTTCACCAAAGCGGCGGCGATAGGCCTGCATCTCGACCTGCATGAAAATGTTTTCCAGATCTTCACGACTGATGTCGAGCACCTGGTTGTAGTTTTTCAGTACCGCGTCCAGATCGGCAGCGGCAATACCCAGAGTGGTTCTCACCGGCGCCTCAGCGGCTTTGGCCGAAGGCTGGGGTGCGGGTGCAGGCTGCTGGGCATGCGGATAACGGCGGCCAATTGCATTGTTGTAAAAGATCGCCAAACCAGCCAGCAGGATGGAGTTCAGCATTACCGGCACAAACACAAAGCTGTAACCCGCTGCATGAATGGCTGGCCCACCCAAGACCATGGTCAATGCCACTGCCCCGCTAGGCGGATGAATGCAGCGCAGGATGAACATGGCGCCAATCGCCAGCGAAATGGCGATGGCGGCTGCAATCAATGGCGCGCCAAACAGCTTGGCGCATGTCACCCCGATCAGAGCAGAAGCCAGATTGCCGCCGATGATGGACCAAGGCTGCGCCAAGGGACTGGAAGGGACGGCGAAGAGCAGGACGGCAGATGCGCCCATTGGTGCAACCAGCCAGGCGGTTGCGCCTGCATCGCCAATGCAGAGATAACTGATTGCCCCGGTCAGGGCAATGCCGAAAAGCGCGCCCACGCAACTGCGCATGCGCTCAAAGCGATCAACCGTGGAACGTGCAGGAAGAAAACTTCTTAACCACTCTTTGCTGATAACGGGCATAAGCCTGATGCCTCCGTTTAAAGTTGCATTTCAAATGCAATAATAAACTATTCTTTCATGGCATACACGGCTGGCAAATTACGCCAAGCACCTTTGACGTCCATGCCGTAACCGAA
>DATJIB010000346.1:0-2786 GCA_035493575.1 Rhodocyclaceae bacterium
CAATAATCAATGATCCAGCGATCAAAAGATTGGCTGTTTGTGGCTCCAGTTTCAAGGTCTGCGATATAAAGAACAGTGCGTAGAACTGGCCGGTGTACCACACGACCGCCTGTCCAGCAGTACCCCCCAACAAGGCCATAATGACGATTTTTAGATTGTCCCAGCGCGCAAACGACTCAGTCAATGGTGCCTTCGATGCTTTGCCCTGCTCTTTCATACGCAGGAAAGCCGGCGACTCGTTGAGCTGCATACGGATGTATACAGACACAACCAGCAGCACAATCGAAATGAGGAATGGAATGCGCCAGCCCCAGTCCTCAAACTCTTTACCCAACACTTCACGGCAAGCCAGAATCACCAGCAGCGAAAGGAACAGACCTAGTGTTGCAGTAGTTTGAATCCAGCTTGTGAACAAACCGCGCTTGCCATGTGGTGCATGCTCGGCCACATAAGTCGCTGCGCCACCGTATTCACCACCAAGCGCCAAGCCTTGCAGCAAGCGCAGACCGATCAGGATAATCGGCGCCGCGACACCTATCGACGCATAGTTAGGCAACATCCCGACCACAGCGGTAGATAAGCCCATGATCAGAATCGTCACCAGAAAAGTGTATTTACGTCCGATCATGTCGCCAAGGCGACCAAAGATGATGGCGCCAAACGGGCGCACTGCGAAACCCGCAGCAAAAGCCAGCAGCGCAAAAACAAACGCTGCAGTTTCATTCAGGCTGGAGAAGAATTGTTTGGCGATGATTGGCGCGAGCGCGCCATATAGATAAAAGTCGTACCACTCGAATACGGTTCCCAGTGACGAGGCAAAGATAACCTTGCGCTCCTCGGGTGTGATGCCGGTGCTGACGCTGGCTTCAGTCATGATCCACTCCTCCTACTCATTATAGATATGCAGTGCCGGCTTGCTGTTCTTTGACAACAATGCACGGCCAGGCACATGAGCCGCCGTAGCGCCCCGCGTGTAGGGGCGATGCTAGGAGCATGAACTTACTGCTTACTTACGCACCGACTTACTTGGTGACTGATGCAACAAAATCACGCCGTAAATCGAAGATAACCTTGACCAAAGTCCCTAGTCCTTGCGTGCCGGTATGCAATGTGACTTGCGCATGATGCAGCGTCGCGATTTCCTTGACGATGGACAAGCCCAAGCCACTACCATCGACACCGGTACCGAGCACACGATAGAAGCGATCAAAAACCTTGTCGCGTTCAAGCGGGTCGATGCCAACTCCGCTGTCTTCAATTTCCACGATCAAGTTGATGCCACGGCGCATGCGGATTGTGATGTGCCCGCCGACAGGTGTATATCGAATTGCGTTGTCCAATAGATTGGAGAACAGCTCATGCAAAAGACGTTCGCTGCCACGCACTGTGGCCATGATCTCGACCGACTCAAATGCCAAATCAATCTGTCGCTCCATTGCCTGCGGCGCCCACTCGCGTGCAACCTCGGGCACCAACTCGCGCAAATCAACCAGCTCCGACAATGCGCTCTGCTCGGTGACGGCCTCAGCACGCGCGAGCACCAGCAATTTTTGCGTCATATCCGCGAGCCGCTCACTCGCTTGCAGAATTTGGGCGATGCATGCCCGCATCCGTTCGGGATCCGCCTCGCGCAAAGCCACCTCAGCCTGGGTGCGTAAACCAGTCAGCGGAGTTTTCAATTGATGTGTAGCATCAGCAATAAATCGCCGCTGCCCGGCCAGACTTTCGTCCAGGCGCGCCATAGTCCCGTTAAGCGCTTCGATCAGAGGACGGATCTCGGCCGGAATATTCTTCAGGTTGATGGCACTTAAATCCGCGGGTCGGCGTAGGCGCAGCTCCTCCTGCAGGCGATGCAAAGGCGTGATGCCGCGCGATACCGCGAAATAAATCAACAGCACCGCCAGAGGCACAATGGCAAATTGCGGCACGATCACCGATGACACAATTCGCGCCGCCATGCCATTGCGCTTATTCCGAGTTTCGGCCACTTGTACCAGGATCGGCCCATTACCGCCCGGCAATGGCTTGAACAGATAGGCGATGCGAACATCCTCGCCGTTCAATTCATCGTCGCGGAAAAATACCGTATCGAGTACCTGATTGTCACTCGCGGCAATCCACGGCACATCGACGTCGCCCACCAGCAAATTTCCGCGCGCATCATTAACCTGAAAGAACACACGATCGCGGGTATCGGTCAGCAGCATTTCCCGCGCGGGCATCGGCAAATTGATCGTGATGCGCCCAACTGAAAAACCAACTTGGTTCGACAAAGCCAATACGTTATTGGCGAGCATGGCATCGTAGGGCTCATTGGCGAATTTGCCGGTGACGTTGTAGATCATCACCACACCAATGGACCAGGCCATGAGCAAAATGATTAACAACCACAGCAGGATTTCACCCAGCAGGGTATCGAACACCGTCTTCCAACGTGCCCGCCCCAGGCTGTCAGAGCGCATTCGGTTTTTCGAGGCAGTAACCCAGACCACGCATAGTCGAAATTTTCACACCACCGGGCTCCAGCTTCTTGCGCAAGCGATGGATATAGACCTCAATCGCATTGGTACTGACTTCCTCACCCCAAGCACACAGATGATCAATCAAGTGCTCCTTGCTGACCAAGCGACCCACGCGCAGGAGCATGACCTCAAGTAACTCAAGCTCTCTTGCCGACAAATCCACGCTCAAACCATTGACCCGCGCAATACGCTCGCTTTGGTCATAACTCAGCGCACCCAACTCAATTAATGTGGGAAGTCCAGTACCGCGCCGCGTCAGAGCCC
>DATJIB010000347.1:0-11270 GCA_035493575.1 Rhodocyclaceae bacterium
GGCGTGGACGAAGTGCGACTACCGTGATGCGGCACCAGCAATACATCAGACCTTAACTGGGCGGCATTGGTTCGCAACAAGGCCTGCTCGGTGCGCGCCTCGATATCTGCAGTAAGTAACACGCTGCCGAAATTGCTGGTCACTTTGAGCACACAGCTCATGTCATTGCTTTTGCGCGATGCGGCTTCATAGGCTTCGTATTGCGGATGCAGAATCAGAAAGTGCACGCCATCCCAATTCCATTCGGTTCCCGCCACGCAATGTTGCTGGGCGATCGGCATGGCGGAGAGTTTGTTTTCGAAAGGCACCGAAGTCATCATCCAATCCACGGGCATGCCTTCAATCACCGCCTCGGCGCCCCCTGAGTGATCGTTATCGGCATGGCTAATGATCAAACCATCCAGACTGCTCACGCCAACGGCTCGCAAGTAAGGCAGGATGATGCGGTTGCCGCTATTGGCATCTTCGGAAAAGGCCGGGCCAGTATCGAATAACAAATCGTGTTCGGCAGTTTGTACATGCACGGCCAACCCCTGCCCCACATCCAGAGTAGTAACGCGCAACTCTCCCACGGCTGGGCGCTCGGCTGGCAGCAAAAACATGGGCAGCACGCAGACCAGGCCCAGCCAGCGCGCAGGCAAACCGCGTGGCAGCAGCAACCAGGCCATGCCCAGCATCGCCAGAACAATTGCCCACATGGATGGCACGTGTTGCTGCCAGATGGCCCAGGGCCAAGCCGCCAGCCAAGTCATGAATTGCGTCAGCCAGGCCAGGATTGCGTGCGCGGGCGTCAGGAAAAACTCAAGGCCGGGAATCACCGCCAATAAGGTCAGCGGCGTGACGATAAAACTGACGATAGGAATCGCCACGGCATTGGCCAGCGGCGAGACCAGGGAAAACTGCTGAAACAAAAGTAGCAACAGAGGCAGCATGCCCAACGTCATCGCCCACTGCGCCACACCCCAGGCGCGCAGCCAATGCAGGGTGCCCAGGCGGCCATGGCCAATATAAAACAGCAGACTGACAGCGCCGAACGACAGCCAGAAACCTGCGGCCAATACTGCCCAAGGATCAAAGAGAAGAACCAGCAGCAAGGCCAGCGACAAGACATGTCGCGGCGCCAGATTACGGCGACTCCATAGCGCAATGGCGACCACGGCCAGCATGAATAAAGTGCGCTGAGCCGGCACCGCAAAGCCGGCCAGCAAACAATAGGCGCAGGCGGCACACCACCCCGCCACCACTGCCGCCTGCTGCGCCGGCAGATACAACATCAGGCGCGGAACTCTACGCCACAGCCCATTCACCAGGGCATAGGCGAGACCCGCCAGCATGGTGATATGCAAGCCGGAAATGGAAATCAGATGGGTAATGCCGGTGCGCGCAAACAAGTCCCACTGCTTGCGATCCACCGCCTGTTGGTCGCCGACGGCCAGCGCGACCAGCACACCGGCATACGGCGCGTCTCCCAGAGACTGCTGAAAACGATTGCGTATGCCCTCACGCCAACGCTCTATTGCCAGTAAGGGCGAACTGCTGGCGCCAAGCAAACGCTGCTCGCTCTTTGCGCGCACATAACCCGTGGCGCGGATATTCCGCTCGAATAACCAGGCTTCGTAATCAAAGCCATAGGGGTTCAGATTGCCGTGTGGGCGCTTGAGCCGCACCGTCAATTGCCAGCGGTCCCCTGCGTGCAAAGGCGGCACCTGCACTGGGTTTTCATCGCGAAAACCGCTGCTGTACCAGGCCAGCGAGATATGCCGCGGGATACTGGCCGGCTCGTCTACCGCGAAATCGAAACGCCAGCCGCGCTCGATCTGCTGCGGCATGGCGGCAATCGTGCCGCTGACCACTATGTCCTGCCCTTCCAGCGCCACCGGCAAGGCATCGGCCAAACGCAAGCTGGCCTGCCAATTGCCCCACAACATACCTAATACACAAGCGAGCAGGCATAGCACGCCGCCCCGCACGAGCTGGGACATATGTAGCCGAAAGCGCAGCAGCACGAACAGAAGCATGGCCAAAACGGCTCCCGCCACTCCTATCTGCCCCGGCGCAAGCAAGGCGGGCAGTGTGTTCAGCCACAGCAGGCCCACGGCAAATCCCAGCACACTCAATGTCATATCAGACCAATGTCATATCAAAACAACATTCCGCTTCCCCAAGGGGAACCCAATGTGCAACCACCAAAACATCGCATGATAGGATTCAATTAACAATAAAGATTGATATTTTGTTCACCACAACAAAATACGTCCAGGAGAAAAAGGATGACGAGTACTTCCGCCCGCCCCACCAAGTCCCTGCACGACAGCGCCGTACTGCGTGGCTATGTGAATCGACATAGTGGTTTTGTCTCTTTTCTCGCCGTGGGATTTGCCATTGCTACCTGCGCCTGCCTGCTCGCGCTGCTGGGCATGGTCTCGGCCTTTGACCTTGATGACACCTTCGCCTTTGGCGTAAGCCTAGGCATATGGGTGCTATTCAATGCCTGGGCGATCCGTGGTCTGAATCAATTCCTGCAAAGCCGTGCCCGGATGGAACGGCCGCAAGTTCGCTTTAAATAAGCGATCAACCTTATGAGCTGAACCCGCGTTCAGGCATCGGGTAACATGCAGCCTTCCTTTGCATCATTCCCGTATGAGTACCGACGCCTCGACGCTACGCCAGCTATGCAGTCACTTCCCCTACGCCGGACGGCTTGAAGCGATTTATCTGCGACCGGAACGGCGCGTAGAAGTCACCTCGGTGCAATCTGCCACGGCCATCGTGGCACGCGGTCTACAAGATGACCGCAGCTCAAAGCGCTCTCCTAGCAAACCTGAAGGCAGCAAACGGCAAGTGACATTGATTCAGGCCGAACACCTGCCGGCGGTTGCCGCCATGCTGGGGCGGGCAGTCATAGATCCTGCTCTGCTGCGTCGTAATCTGGTGGTCTCCGGCCTCAATTTGCTGGCCGCCAAATCACTGTTCAAGGATCAGCCTCTGTATCTGTACATTGGTACAGAAGTGGTATTGGAAATCACCGGCCCATGCGAACCCTGCTCGCGCATGGAAGAAGTATTGGGAGTTGGCGGCTATAACGCCATGCGCGGCCATGGCGGCATGACAGCCCGCATCCTCAAAGGTGGCTCGTTTGTCCTACACGCCCCGGTTACGGTTGCGCCATACTCTGGCTAATGTGGTCTAGACTGCGATCTCACTGGGGCCAATTAATCATTTGGCATAGCGCACTTCAAGCAAGCCTGGCGGCACGAGGACAGCATGAGCCCATCCAAACAATCCCCCATCAGCAATCGTTTAAGCCTGTGGTGCATGGGCTTGCTGCTTTTAGTTCAAGCCCTCCTGCTCGTCATCGAGCGAGAAACCGGGCTCACCTCACTGGCTGAAATTTTTGCCTGCGCCATCGCGCTGGCTTTAGTAGGTAGCGCCCTGTTCCGTTTCCTGGCGCTGCGTCAGTTGCCTCATCTCAATGATGTGGTCAACAAAGTCATGTCATTAGGCAAAGGCGATTTAACCGTCAAGTTGGCCTGGGCCAATAAATCAACGACTGCGACTAGCGCCAATGCCGTGCTCAATAATCAGGTTGAGCAACTCGCGCAAGCCTTTGCCGAAAACTTCCGCGCCCCGTTCTCACTTGATACGCAAAACAGCGTCAGTGTCGGTAACTTGAAAGTACCGGTCTTGCGTTGCGGCGGTAGCAGCCTGAATCAGGACAATCAAAGCATTGACCGTTTGACCGGCAACACACCGGGGAGTGTCGCCACCATCTTTGTGCGGCGTGGCGATGATCTGGTGCGGATTGCTACCTCAATCAAGAAGAGCGATGGCACGCGGGTGGTAGGCACCATGCTGGACCGCAGCCGGCCGATGTACAAGCAATTGATCCGCGGCGAAGTGTTTAGTGGCGTGGCCCAGCTGTTTGGACGTTTCTATATCACCCGTTACACGCCTATCCGTTCGGCCGATCATCAGATCATTGGCGCGCTGTTTGTCGGCGTTGAAGAAATCCAGACGGCGAACAGCGGTGACGAAATCACCGCACTGGGCATGGGCGTAAATAGCCTGGCTGAAGAGTTTGGCGAGTTTGTCGGCGGCATCAGTAAAGCTGCCGAAGCCGTAGCTCAGGCCGCCATGGCTCTGGCTGCCCATACCGAACAGGTGGCCAAAAGCTCGCACTTGCAAAGCGAGGCGGCTTCTGCGGCGGTCGGTGCCGTCGAACAGATGACAGTCAGCATCGACCATATCGTCGCCCGCGCCGTTAACACTGAACAGATTTCCATGGAGACCAGCACGCTTTGTGACGACGGTGAACGTGTCATCGATAACGCCTCCAGAGAAATCGAGACCATTGCCAAGACTGTGGCTGAGTTATCCCTCGCGATTGAATCACTCGGCCAGCGCTCCAGCGAAGTGGGCGGCATCGTGCAGGTGATTCGCGAGATTGCCGATCAGACCAATCTGCTGGCGCTGAATGCTGCCATTGAAGCCGCACGTGCTGGTGAGACCGGGCGAGGCTTCGCGGTGGTTGCAGACGAAGTGCGCAAACTGGCCGAACGCACCGGTCAGGCCACCATAGAAATCACCAAGATGATAGGCAGCATCCGCAGTGAAATCGATCATGCGGTTGGCAATATGAATGCCGGCAAAGCCCAGGTTGAACGCGGTGTGAGCACCGTCGATCAGGCCAGCGATTCACTGGTCACCATCAAGACCGGTTCGCACAAGATCGAGGACATGATTCGCGAAATCAGCGCTGCCACCCATCAGCAGAGCGGTGCCAGCGCAGAGATTGCACGCAATATCGAAACCGTGGCCGATATGGCCAAGCAAAACAACACGGTCATCAAGGATGTGGCCGCAGCAGCAGCCAATCTGGAACAGATGTCATCCAACCTGCAGAACATGGCTAATCGCTTTAAAGTTTAAAACCAGGGTTTAAAACGATTGCGGCTGCACCCTCAGCCACATTTTTTGTCCGCTGCTGCCATCCATGCTGGATTGACCCCATTGCCCACGGCTGCTGCCGGGCACACCATCCAGCCCAGCGCCATTGCCGCTATCGGAACCGCTACGCTGATCGTCGCCAAGCAGTATCCATTCACCAATGCGGCCACTGATCAGGGTTGATAGTTGCATCACCTCTGTCGCCACTGGCTGGTTCAAGGCAGGCCTGGCCTCTTCGGCACTGACTTCGATATCCACCATTTCGCCACGTGTTTGTGGCCTGACGCGAATACCGCCCCCGAGACTGCGAAAGACATAACTCTCCGCGATGACTTTACCGTGAGGCCCAATCAATACCTGACGCAAACGCAATGGTTGTGTCTGGACTGAGCTCAGCATCGCTGTTCCGCCATCCATGACCAGTAATTGGCGTGTACTGCTCTCGCGCCGGGTAACAGTGCGATTGCCTCCCTGAATGCCAAAAGACCCGCCCTGAAAGCCGGCCCCAGCTCCCTGCACATTCTGCGTCGCCTGCCCTTCGATGCGTACTTCCACCATCAAATTGGCTGCCTGAGCCGACAAGCATAGACATCCACCCAGGATTGCCATCCAGAACCTCATGTCGAACTCCTTTAAACAAGCCACTCAGATACAAATCTGCACAAACAACGACATAGATCAAATTGCGCCGCGTTCAAACAGACTAGGATGACAGCATGGCCCTCATCAACATACACAATCTCCCACCGACCGTGCAGCAGATGTACCGCAAGATTCTGTACGGCGTACTGGCTTTGGCTGGCGTCATGCTGATTGGCACAGGCGGCTACAAGATCATGATAGGCGCCAGCGCGACATGGCTGGACAGTTTTTACATGACTTACATCACCGTCACTACAGTGGGCTTCGGTGAAATTTTCGATTTTTCGCAACGCCCCGAAGGCCGCATTTTCACCATGATCATCGGCGGCGCCGGCCTGGGTGCTCTGTGGTTCTGCTTCTCGGCAGGCACGGCACTGTTGCTGGCCAATGACATCAACCAATCCTGGCGGAGACAAAACATGCTGGCGAACATCAAAAAACTGCGTGGCCATTACATTATCTGCGGCTTTGGCCGGGTCGGACGCAATGTCGCCGCCGAAATGGATATGGCACACCTGCCTTATGTTGCTATCGACAACAATCTCGAGATGTTGCAACAGCATCAGGAATTAAAAAAGAACAACTTGCTTTATCTCGGCGGTGACGCCAGTGACGATGCCTTGCTTGAGCAAGCCAATGTGCACGAAGCCGCTGGTGTCTTTGCCGTTACCGGCGACGACAGTCTCAACCTGATGATCGTCATGTCGGCACGCCATCTCAATCCCAAGGTGCGCATCGTGGCGCGCTGTCACGAAGTGCGCAACTTTGAAAAAATCACACGCGCCGGCGCCGACAACGTGATCTCGCCCGACTTCACTGGCGGCATGCGCATCGCCTCGGCCATGATCCGACCGACGGTAGTGAACTTTCTCGACGAGATGATGCATGGCCGCAATAATCTGCGCGTCGATGACATCGATGTACCGCAGGGCTTCAAGTCATGCGCGCTGGGCGATCTGGCCCTGGCCCGTCCTTCCGACTATGTGCTGCTGGCCATCCGCAATGGCAACGACTGGCACTTCAATCCGGAACCGAACTATCAGGTCGAAGCCGGCATGGCCCTGATCGTGATGGCCGCACCCGGTGGTCGAGTCACGCTGGAGCAATTGCTGCGCACCCACATCACCTAAAGCTGATCCAGATTCTTCCGCAGCGATTCGGCATAGGTCGCCACGGCTTCAATTTCGTCTGGGGCCATGCGCTGCAGATTCTTCACCATCAGCACGGTACGCGGGTTGGCCGCCAGCGTCTCCTGATGACGGCGCAAAAAGTCCCAATAGAAAACAGTCAGCGGGCAGGCTTCCGCGCCGGTACGCACCTCAGGCCGGTAACAGCAATCGCGGCAATAGTTGCTCATGCGCTTCACATACGCGCCGCTGGCAACATAGGGCTTGCTGGTAAAACGCCCACCGTTTGCATAGAGCACCATGCCGGCCACATTCGGCAGCTCCACCCACTCCACTGCATCCACATAGACGGACAGATACCACTCGCTCACGGCCTGGGGTGACAAGCCCGAGAGCAGAGCAAAATTGCCGGTGATCATCAGACGCTGGATGTGATGGGCATAGCCATGCTCAAGCGTCTGCCTAACCACGGCGCGCTGACAGGCCATCTGCGTCGCCCCGGTCCAGAACCATTTGGGCAAAGGCTGCTGATGATCAAAGTGATTGGCTGCTGCAAGATGCGGCATGTCGCGCCAATAAACGCCACGGATAAACTCGCGCCAACCGAGAATCTGGCGCACGAAGCCCTCCACTGCCGCCAGCGGTGCGGCGCCCGAACGCCATGCCGCTTCCGCCGCTGCGATCACCTCACGCGGGTTGAGCAGCTTCAAATTAAGTGCCGGAGAAAGTAGAGAGTGGTAGAGGAAAGGCTGATCGGTCCACATTGCATCTTGATACTTGCCGAATTCCGGCAAGCGCTCGCGGATGAAATCCGCCAACGCTGCGAGCGCCTGCTCGCGGGTCACCGCCCAGTTGAAGTTTTGCAAACTACCCGGATGATCGGCATAACGCTCTTCCACCAGGGTGAGTACTGCGCGGGTTATCGCATCCGGCGCAAACTGCGACTGCGCCGGAATGTCGGCCGGGCCGTTACGCCCAAAGGCGCCGCGATTTTCCTGATCGAAATTCCATTGCCCGCCCCAAGGCTCGCTTCCGTCCATCAGCACATTGAGGCGACGGCGCATATGCCGGTAGAAATGTTCCATCAACAGCTGCCGTTTCGTACCGGCCCAGGCCTGGAACTCGGTGCTGGAAATCAGGAAGTGACTGTCATCTTCAATCACTACCCGGCAACTTCTCTCGGCACACCACGTCTTGAGTTGCTGCACCTGCTGCATCAGACGCCATTCACCCGGCTCGCAAATACACACGCGCTCAGGCTGCAGCAATTCAATTTCGGTCTGCCAGGCAGCGTAAAGGCTGGCGTGGGTATGCTCACCAGTCGCCAGATAACGCAGCGGCCAGCCCCGTGAGCGCAGGACTTCGGCATGATGGCGCATGGCTGCCAGAAACAGGGCGATACGAGCCTTGTGGTTCCACACCAGCGTGGCCTCGGCGGGCGCTTCCACCATCAGGATGCAGTCTTGCTCGGGATCGAAACCGTTCAGAGCCGGATTATCGAGATTGAGCTGATCACCCAGCACCAAAACTAGCGTTCGGGTTTTAGCCCTAGCTGTAGCTTGGATTCTCAAAAGGAAGTTAGTTGAGGTTGGGCAGTTAAGAAAATGACGACGAGACTAGGGCGGTAAATCATCGCTAAAACGTTGTAAGTCAGAAATAATCTTCGGGTAAATCCAAAGCGCTACTACCACCGTTGACCACCGTGCGGGCAAGACCCATGGCTGTAGACAATACGTGGTCAGCATAAAAGCGCGCGGTAATCAACTTGGCAGGATAGAAGCCCTTGTCATCTTCAAATGCTTCGCCCGCATCAATATGTGATTGCGCAACCAGCGCGGCGCGTGCCATCATCCAGCCGCCTGCCACGAGCCCAAACAGGCGCAGGAAAGGCACCGACCCCACCATCACGCTGCGGATATCGCTGCCGTAATGATTGACAATGAACTCGGCTGCTTGCGCGAGTGCATCAATAGCACGGTTTAACGGCTTGGCAATATGCGCCAAATCCTCGCTGCCATGTTCCTCCAGCGTGGCGCAGGTTTGCTGCATGACATGCATCAAACCGAGCAAAGCCGCGCCACCATCCTTGGCCACTTTGCGGCCCACCAGATCATTCGCCTGGATGCCGGTGGTGCCTTCGTAAATGGTGGTGATGCGCGCATCGCGCAGCAATTGCGACACGCCTGTCTCTTCAATATAACCGGCACCGCCATGCACCTGCATGCACAGATAAGCCACTTCATTGGCGGTCTCGGTGCACCAGCCTTTGATAACCGGGGTGAGTAAATCCACAAAGGCATGGCTACGCTCGCGCTCGGCGGGATCGGCGTCATGCGTTGCCGCATCCTGCGCTGCCGCTACGACATAGGCCAATGCACGCATGGCTTCGGTTTGCGCGCGCATCAGCATCAGCATGCGACGCACATCGGGATGGCGAATGATTGCAACCGACTCAGCCGAACCTTCTATGGCGCGTCCTTGCACCCGTCCGTGCGCATAGGCCACGGCTTTTTGATAAGCCACTTCGGACAAGGCCAGCCCTTCCAGACCCACTGCAAAACGGGCGGCATTCATCATCACGAACATGGTGGCCAAACCTTGATGAGGCTCACCCAACAAATATCCTTCTGCGCCCTGCCCGCTCTCGCCATAGACCATGACGCAAGTCGGGCTGGCGTGAATGCCGAGCTTGTGCTCGATGGATGCACAAGTCACATCGTTGTGGGCGCCTAGGGTGCCATCTGCATTGACCAGAAACTTTGGCACCAGGAATAAGGAAATCCCTTTCACGCCGGGCGGCGCATCCGGCAAGCGTGCCAGTACCAAGTGCAGGGTGTTGGCGGCCATATCGTGCTCGCCATAGGTAATGAAAATCTTTTGTCCGAAGATACGGAAGGTGCCATCAGCTTGCGGTTCGGCGCGCGTCCTGATCGCAGCCAGATCAGAACCGGCCTGTGGCTCGGTCAGGTTCATGGTGCCGGTCCACTCCCCACTCACCAAAGGTGGCAGAAAGCGAGCCTTCTGTTCAGCACTGGCAACAAACTCTATGGTGTCGGCAGCCCCGATGGTGAGCATCGGGCACAAGGCAAAAGCCATATTGGCCGACTTCCACATTTCCTGGGCTGCGGCGGAGACCAGTAGTGGCAAACCCTGGCCGCCAAATTCCGGATTGGCGGCGAGGCTAGCCCAGCCATTGTCGACAAACTGTTGGTAAGCAGCACGGAAACCCGGCGGCATGGTGACGGACTGCTTGTCCCAGCGAGCACCGCTGCGGTCACCTTCGGTATTCAAGGGGGCCAGCACCGTGCTGGCAAATTTGGCGGCTTCGTCGAGAACGGCGTCGACCAGATCGGGCGAGGCATCGGTATAGCCGGGCAAACGGGCTATCTGCTCAAGGCCGGCAAGCTCCTTGAGAACGAAACGCATATCCCGCAATGGCGCGGTATAACTGTGCATGGACTTCCTCCGGCTATCACTACGTTGGCTGGGAAGACAACATGAAACAGAACTGACATATATCGTCTCGGACTATACCGTTTGCATAACTCTTGTGCAAGCAAGTGATGTTTGCGGCAGGCTTTGGTCAATTAAGGGTGTTTCATTTTTGCTTGGCACTGCCCCCCAAAAAATCTACTTGCAGACCTGCCGGACCCACTCATGCAGTTCGCGCGCCACCGCTGTCGTCATGCCACTACTGGCAGCGACTGCGCTTTGCGCATTGGCACCGGCAGGAACTTGTACACGCAAGCTCTTGCGCGCCAGAACCAGCTGCTGCGCCCCGTACAGGGTGGCCCGTCCTTCCAGCAAGAGCTGGCTGGATGCAGCGCTATCAAAAACCTGAACAAAATCATCCAGCTCAATACGCATACGGCAAGTCAAAGCCGTTTTCTCGGCATTCGCAATCAGGCTTTGATGCAAACGTACGCCCAGCAATTCGGCCGGTTGCGCAGTCCAGCGTGTATTGGCAAAGTGTTCACGTCGATTGCCATCCACATAGACCAAGCGGTAATACATGGCATTACTGGCCAGCCACGAGCTGGGCACCACATCGAGGCCGCGCAATGGCGTGGGCAGCACTTCAGTCGCTGCACCCAGATCGTAATAGATGAGATCTGATTTGGCTGGCCCACCAGCACAAGCCGTCAGGCAAACCATGGCCATCATCAGGAAAGCTCGATAAATCGTCATCACGTATATTTCCTTTCGCTATCCTGTTTATTTGCTGCCACTGGAAAAGCCACTTTCGCCAGGGCCAGGTTTGGGCTGGGCACGACCAAAGAGCAGGGCTTGCGGAGAATCATCTATCGTTTCCAGCAAACGCGACAGCTGACGTGAAGTATCGGTGAGCTCTTTCATCAGGGCGTTGGCGCGCGGCAAGGTCACTTGCGCCGCTTCGCCGCCACTGCTGCCGAGCATGACGTCAACGTGCTCAGCCAGATGATTCATATTGCTGACCAGCTCGCGCACTTCGCGCGCCAATGGCGCTGCTTCTCCGGCTGTTTTTTCAACATGCGCCAAGGTCTCATTGAGGCGCTTCATGTTCTCAGGTGAGAG